>DAIDHF010000195.1 GCA_027452005.1 Acidimicrobiales bacterium | reverse complement strand
CACTCATATTGCGCGGGGTCCCAGGTACCTGCCATGGCAGTTCAGGTTACCGGCGGAGCTGCGCGGTAACGCCTTCGCCCCGGTGGCGTCTCCGGAACACGGATTCCCGTAGAATCGCTTCGCCCCTGTAGCTCAACTGGACAGAGCAACCGGCTTCTACCCGGTAGGTTGCAGGTTCGAATCCTGTCGGGGGCGCCGACCCTGACGGTGGTCGAACCTTTCCGATGGTGGAGGGGTTCGGCGCCGTCGGGTGTGTGCCGTCGAGCGGTATCCGGAAGTAGGGGCGCACGGCGGAGCGGCTCTCGACTTCGATGCGGGCGACGAGAGCCTGGAGGAGGCCCTTTTGGGCTTCGGGTTCGCCGTGCTCGATGGTATCGGTCACGTGTCGGCGGAGCTGGTGGAGGTGCTCTTCGCTGATGCGGGGTTCTTGTCCTTCTTCGAGCAGGCTGGCAAGTTCGACGCGGCGGGCTTGGAGGGTGGCGATCTTTGCTGCGAGGGTCTC
>DAIDHF010000194.1 GCA_027452005.1 Acidimicrobiales bacterium | reverse complement strand
CACGGAAGCGGAGGTCGCCTCCTTCCGTGCCATCGCCGATGCAGCGGCCCGTCACGGGCTTACCGTCGTGGACCACCTGGTGGTGGTCCCGTGAGGGGAGGGCTCGGCCTTCCTCGGCATGTAACAATCCACGCCTTCCGGGCCAAGGTCAGGGCCTTCTCGTATCATCAAGCTATGTTCTGCTCGACCTCCCTCCGATGTGCTGGCGCTCGCCTGAGCTGCGCCTTTGCACGCAGGTCTGAGCCATGACTGTCCGAGTACCCGTACGGCCATCGATGCTCGCCTGGGCCAGAGAGCGGTCTCGCCTCTCCCCGGAGGACCTGTTCACACGCTTCCCGGCCCTGTCTGAGTGGGAAGAGGGGTCCAAGCAGCCGACCCTGAAGCAGTTGGAGAAGTTCGCCCAGGCGACCCACACCCCTGTGGGCTACCTGTTCCTTCCGGAGCCTCCGGAGGAGCCACTTCCGGTGCCTGACTCCCGGACCATCGGGGATGTCGAAGTCGG
>DAIDHF010000193.1 GCA_027452005.1 Acidimicrobiales bacterium | reverse complement strand
GACCGCGATCCGGATGTTGATGAAGGCGGGTACCGCGCTCGCGCGCGCGCAGCAATTCCCCGCGCTCCGCCACATGGCGAGCGTCGGCGAGCCCTTGAACGCGGAGGCGGTGACTTGGGGCGTCGAAGCCTTCGGCCGGCCGTTCCATGACACCTGGTGGCAGACCGAGACCGGGGCGATCATGATCGCGAACTTCGCCGCCTGCGAGGTGTTGCCGGGCTCGATGGGACGCGCGATCCCGGGTGTCGAGGCCCGCGTCGTCCGCCGGACCGCGGCGGGCCGGCTCGAGCCGATCGAGTCGGCCGACGAAGTCGGCGAGATCGCGTTGCGGCCCGGCTGGCCGTCGATGTTCACCGGTTACCTGGAGAACCCCGAGCGCTACGCGGCCGCCTTCGCCGACGGATGGTATCTCGCCGGCGATCTCGCGCGGCGCGACGCCGACGGCCATTTCTGGTTCATCGGTCGCACCGACGACGTGATCAAGTCGGCCGGGCACTTGATCAGTCCGTTCGAGATC
>DAIDHF010000192.1 GCA_027452005.1 Acidimicrobiales bacterium | reverse complement strand
GAAGCGCGCACCGAGACACCGGCCGCGGCGGCTACTACCAGCCGTGGACCGTGAAGCCGTGTCGCGTCGTCATCCCCCCGGGCAGAGTCTACTCGACGCGGCCCGCCCGAGCGGCGGCTAGTCGTTGAACTGGGCGGAAAATGAGGAAGTACCCCCAGCGGGATTCGAACCCGCGGTCTCCACCTTGAAAGGGTGGTGTCCTAGGCCTCTAGACGATGGGGGCGCGCGGCGAGGCCCTCGCGGCGCCGCAAGGATAGCCGCGTGACTGGCCTCGCGTCAAACGCCGGCCGGCGCTCTCCGGGCGAGCCGCCCGAAGCGCGCGTACCAGAGACCCGCGTAGACCGCGGCGAGGACCAGGTAGGCGACCAGAACGCCGCCCCAGCCGAGCGGGATCGTGTGCCCGGTCAATCCCGGCGCCGACGCGGCCCACTCGGCGACGACGGTAATGAGCCGCGCGGGCACCCAGGTGACCAGGCCGGCCGCCGATGCCAGCAGTGGGTGCACCAGCGACGCGACTC
>DAIDHF010000191.1 GCA_027452005.1 Acidimicrobiales bacterium | reverse complement strand
AACCTGATAGGCCGCGAGCCCCGCCTCGAACGCCGCCGCCTGGGCGACTTTTCTCGCGGAGCCATCGCTCCGTGAGCTTATGCGGTATTATCCACCCTTTTGGGGTGGCTATTCCCCGCTCGAGGATAGGTTACTCACGTGTTACGCAGCCGTTTGCCACTTCGTCGGCGACCAGGCGCCGACGTCGTTCGACTTGCATGTGTTAAGCACGCCGCTAGCGTTCACCCTGAGCCAGGATCAAGCTCGCACATGTCGATCGCGCGGGCCATGATCGCTTCCTCTCGGTTGTTAAAGTACCCGTCACCTCTCCCAAACGCCGGGTGATTCCCCACCGCTCGGGTTGGTGTGACCTCGAACATTGGCAGATTCCGTGCCAGATCCGAATGCGTTGTGCGGTCTGGATTTTGCAACATCGGAGACTTACGCCAGAGCTCGGCAGAGGGGAGAAAGCGATGTCGTATCTCACCGACCAAGAAATCGTCGGCGCAGTGACTCGGGTGCTCGCGCGCGACGGACGG
>DAIDHF010000190.1 GCA_027452005.1 Acidimicrobiales bacterium | reverse complement strand
ATGCTGGACACGAAGGAGTCGTGGGACGCGCTGATCAGGCGCCACGCGCCCGACGAGCGCACGCGCGAGGAGATCCTGGCCAACCCCCTGTACCAGAACATCTCCGGCAAGTTCGTCCAGAGCCACGACTACATCGCCATGGAGCGGCTCTTCGAGATCCACAGCAGCGGCAACTACGACCTGATCGTGGTGGACACCCCGCCGACCCGCAACGCCATGGACTTCATCGAGGCGCCCCGCCGGATGGCCGAGTTCTTCTCGTCCAAGCTCCTGCGGCTGCTGATCGCCCCGTACCGCAGCCGGGTCGTCAACCTGGCGTCGCGCCCCTTCTACCAGGTGGCCGACCGGGTCCTCGGCTCGCAGTTCCTCGAGGACATCGCCGAGTTCTTCATCCTGTTCCAGACCATGTACTCCGGGTTCGTGGAGCGGGCCACGGCGGTGGAGCGGCTGCTGCGGGACCGGCGCACCACGTTCGTGGTGGTGAGCACGCTGGAGGCGGCGCCGGTCCACGAGGCCGAGTTCT
>DAIDHF010000189.1 GCA_027452005.1 Acidimicrobiales bacterium | reverse complement strand
TCCGGTCCGGTGGCGACGGCGGCCTCCGCGCCCGGGGAGCCATCCCGCTCCGGGGCCGCTGCCGCATCCGGGGCCGGTGCCGCATCCGGGGCCGGTGCCGCATCCGGGGCCGGTGCCGCATCCGGGGCCGGCGCGGCGCCCGGGCCGGGTCGGGCGCCGTCGGGACCCGGGCCGGGGGCGGCAGGCTGGTGATCGGACAGCATCGGGCCAGGCTAGATGCCGGGTGGGCCGCCAGGGTCTCGAACCCTGCACCTTGGGATTAAAAGTCCCCTGCTCTACCGGATGAGCTAGCGGCCCTAGCGCTGTGACCAGCACTTTTATGTAGGCATCGACAGTACCACAGTCTTTTGGACTAGTCTTGGACTACAACTTTTCGGGGTCGCAGCCGGAGGCGCCATGCGAGGGACCAAGGAGGAGAGGTCGCCGGGAGTGTGGCGGCTGCGGGTGTTCATCGGACGCGATCCTGTCACGGGGAACCCCAAGCAGGTGACACGGACCTTCCGGGGAACCAAGAAGCAGGCCGACACCGCGCT
>DAIDHF010000188.1 GCA_027452005.1 Acidimicrobiales bacterium | reverse complement strand
AGGTTTTAGCTATGCCAACCCGGTAAGGCGATGAAGGAATCCAGCGTCCAGGAGCTGGCGCCCGCGGTCGGCCTCAGCGCGGCCGCCCACCAGACCCAGGCCATGCGCCGCCTGGTTGCCGTCGTCCAGGAACTCTCTCTGGCCCGCACCCTGGACCGGGTGCAGACCATCGTCCGCACCGCGGCCCGCGAGTTGACCGGCGCCGACGGAGCCACCTTTGTCCTCCGCGATGGTGAGCAATGCCATTACGCCGACGAGGACGCCATCAGCCCCCTCTGGAAAGGCCAACGCTTCCCGCTGCGGGCCTGCGTCAGCGGGTGGGCCATGCTGCACCGGCAACCGGCGGTCGTCGAAGATATCTACGCGGACGCCCGCATTCCGGTGGACGCCTACCGCCCCACCTTCGTCAAGAGTCTGGTGATGGTGCCCATCCGGACCGACGCCCCCATCGGCGCCATCGGCAACTACTGGGCGCAGCGGCATCGCGCCACCGGCGGCGAGATCGAATTGCTTCAGGCCCTGGCCAACACCAC
>DAIDHF010000187.1 GCA_027452005.1 Acidimicrobiales bacterium | reverse complement strand
GCACCACGTCGGCGGGCGAAACCCGGATTCCACGCCCGCGGTTCGCCAATTCCACGGGCGCGTGCGTGGATCTACGGTGGCGACGGGTGGCCCGAGGTCCCACTATTGTCGGTCAATGAGCGAGATTCTCGACGCGGTGCGTGGTGGTGCCGACCGAGCGGCGCTGGCTGGGACGCCGCTACCCGCAGTGACACGGGCCGTCTTCGTGCGGCGTGATGAGCAAGAGATGTTCGACGGCATGGCCTCGCGCGACAAGGATCCGCGCGCCAGCCTGCACGTGGATGAGGTCCCACTGCCCGAGTACGCGCCCGACGAGGTGGTCATCGTCGTGATGGCCTCGTCGATCAACTTCAACACGGTCTGGACGAGCATCTTCGAGCCGCTGTCGACCTTCGGCTTCCTCGACCGGCTCGGCAAGGAGTCCTACTGGGGCGCCCGTCACGCCCTCGACTACCACGTGATCGGCTCGGACGCGTCGGGCGTCATCGTGCGGGTGGGTTCAGCCGTTCGCAACTGGAAGGTCGGCGACGAGG
>DAIDHF010000186.1 GCA_027452005.1 Acidimicrobiales bacterium | reverse complement strand
AGGGGAGTGCCATTCTGTTTGGCCTTCTTGCCGCAAGTGCTTGGCGGATAGTAATCCCCTGGTGGTTGAGACTCAGACACTTTTTTATCTTGTTCGGAGTTGGGGCTGGCTGGTTCTTCTACCACGCCCACCCGTTTGGCGGGCTATGGCTTGTTGCACTGGTGGGTATTGGGTGGCTGGTGCATATGGCTGGGGATTATCTGACAAGGGGCGGAATTCCACTTTTGTACCCGAAAAAGGAGGGGTTCTCTCTCGGAGTATTTGGAACAACTGGTTCCAAAGTGGAAACCCTCTTTGCGGCTGTCCTTTATATAGCCGTGGTCGTGACTGTGGGCCTATGGTTTTCCCATTATTCACATGGAACGCAATTTACTCATTTCGTTTCAACGTGGAAATAGGAGATACCGAGTGAAGCTTGATTTTGATGTAGAGACAGCGCTTATTGCTTCGATCTTTTTAGACAGCGACGTGATATTTGAAGTTGCTGACAGCATTGAGCCTCGCGACTTCTCGAATGCCGGGCACGGTTTGATCTACAAC
>DAIDHF010000185.1 GCA_027452005.1 Acidimicrobiales bacterium | reverse complement strand
GATCGAGGGTTTCGGTGGGCTCGCTGTGGCCATGTCGATCGCGGCGTTGGTGACCGCCCCCTTCGCCTTTGCGTCGGCCCACGCACTCGTCGCGCGACCGTGGCTCGGCGGGCGTATGGCGTTGGTGGGTGTCGCGGCGATCGGGCTGGGCTTCGGGATGGAGATGCAGGCGCTACGCCGGATAAAACCGAGCGTCGTGAGCGTGCTCATCGCACTCGATCCAGCGATCGCGTTCCTGATGGGCTGGTTGTTCATCGGCCAGGGCGTGTCGGTGACCGACCTCGTTGGTCTCGCCTGTGTCGTGGGGGCCGGTGTCGGGGTGACCTACGACGTCACCCGGGGCGTCGTTCCGGTCGCTCAGTAGGCTGGACGGCGTGTCAACGCCGCGCACTTTCGCCATTCGCACCTTCGGTTGCCAGATGAACGAGCACGACTCGGAGCGCCTGGCCGGCCTGTTGGTCAACGAGGGGCTGGCGCCGGCCACGAGCGAGGCCGAGGCGGACGTGGTGATCTTCAACACCTGCACGATCCGTGAGAACGCC
>DAIDHF010000184.1 GCA_027452005.1 Acidimicrobiales bacterium | reverse complement strand
CTCGGTGCCGAACAAGGCGGCGGTCCACGTCCTCGCCGCGATCGAGCACGCGAGCGGCGCCTTTCCCTTCCCGATCCTCGGCATCGACTCCGACAACGGGTCGGAGTTCATCAACGCCGACCTGTTCGAGTACTGCGCTGACCACAGGATCACCTTCACGAGGTCCCGTCCAGGGAACAAGAACGACGGCGCCCACGTCGAGCAGAAGAACTGGACCCATGTCCGCGAGCTCGTCGGCTACCTCCGCTTTGACACCGAGGCCGAGCTCGAGGTCCTCAACGCGATCTGGGAGGCGGACCGGCGGTTCACCAATCTGCTCTGCACCCAGCAGAAGCTCACGGAGCGCGCGCGGATCGGCGCCAAGGTCCGAAAGCGCCACGACGCGGCCGCGACCCCGCTCGAACGGGCGATCCGCTCGGGCGTGCTCACCGCCGGCCGCCGAGCCGCCCTCGTCCGTCAGCGCAACCGGCTCCACCCCGGCGAGCTCCAGCGCGAGATCACTCGGCTCTGCACCGAGCTCCAGCGCCTCGCATTGACGAAGCAG
>DAIDHF010000183.1 GCA_027452005.1 Acidimicrobiales bacterium | reverse complement strand
ACCTCGCACCGCCCATGCGCACCCAGGTGCGCGACACGGTCGAGCGAGCGTGGGCGCGCGCGACGGAGTCGGGGGCCTTGCCGTCCGTGCCCGAGGGCCAGGACGTCGGAGCCGTCGAGGTCTCGCGGCCCGACAACCCCGAGCACGGCGACTTCGCCTCGAACCTGGCGCTGAAGCTCGCGCGACCCCTTCGCCGCAGCCCGCTGCAGATCGCCCAGGCCGTCGCCGACGAGGTCCGGCGCGATCCGGGCCCCGTCGCCATCGTCGACGTCGCGCCCCCCGGCTTCCTCAACCTGCGCCTGTCGCCCGCCGCGATCGAGTCGGCCGTCGACGCCGCACTTGCCGCCGGCTCGCGGTTCGGTCACGTCGCCGCCGCCGATCCCCGCCACGTCAACGTCGAGTTCGTCTCGGCCAACCCGACCGGACCGCTCCACATCGGCAACGCCCGCGGCGCGTTCGTCGGCGACCTCCTCTGCCGCGTGCTCGAGGCGGCCGGCCAACGAGTGACGCGCGAGTACTACTTCAACGACTTCGGCAGCCAGGT
>DAIDHF010000182.1:239-547 GCA_027452005.1 Acidimicrobiales bacterium | reverse complement strand
GCCGGGGTGGACGGACCCACCTGGTGTCGCCGTCCGTCGCCGCGGCGACCGCACTCGCTGGCCACTTCGCCGCACCGGCGGTGGTGCGATGAAGGCCGTCCGACTCATCGAGGGCCGCGGGGTCCCGCTCGGACGCTCCGACGTCGACACCGACCAGATCATTCCCTCGGGCTGGTTGAAGCGTGTTGAACGCACAGGCTTCGGACGCGGACTATTCAGCGAGTGGCGTGACGACCCCCAGTTCGTGCTCAATCAGTCGACCTACCAGGGTGCCACGATCCTGCTCGCGGGACCGAGATTCGGCACCG
>DAIDHF010000182.1:0-229 GCA_027452005.1 Acidimicrobiales bacterium | reverse complement strand
TACGGCTTCCAGGCCGTCATCGCACCATCCTTCGGCGACATCTTCCGCAACAATTCGAGTAAGCAGGGACTGGTTATCGTCCAACTCGGCGTCGAGGACGTCGAGGAGCTCGCGGCGATGGTCACGCGTGACCCGTCACTCCTGCTGATCGTCGACGTCGAAAAGCTGCACGTCGAAGTCCCCGCCCAGGGCTGGCACCGCACCTTCGTGCTCGACCCGATGACCCGCG
>DAIDHF010000181.1 GCA_027452005.1 Acidimicrobiales bacterium | reverse complement strand
AATTGGTATTAACCTGAGCTTGTATAAACTCTTTACGAGGCCCATACCATGTGATTTAATGTTGCGGTTCCAAATTAACTAATAGAGAAGCTAGGTGGCAGTAGACATCAATCGTGTGTACTTACTTATTCTTTGGTGCTAAAATAATATTGTAAATTATCGCGGGGTGGAGCAGTCTGGTAGCTCGTCGGGCTCATAACCCGAAGGTCATTGGTTCAAATCCAATCCCCGCCACCAATATAAATGCAAGTCAGAGCCGGTTTAGAAATCGGCTCTTTTGCCTTTTCGGGCGAAAATCAAAAAATGTTAAACTTTTGTCAAACGAACATAGCTGGACTAACCGGCAAACAGATAAACGCAATCGGGTATTGCCGTGCTTCAAATCAGTGCTATGTCTATTTTCTTCGAGGCTAAAATTTCACTTTAATCTCCATAATATCTGGATTAAAATTTAGATAATGACTGATACCAAATGTCTAATTTTTGCACCCTTCCTGCCAGTAGGAAAACATATTCAATTTGCCGACTGGACAATAGGGAGGTTGAGTGATTTTGAG
>DAIDHF010000180.1 GCA_027452005.1 Acidimicrobiales bacterium | reverse complement strand
AGCTATCACCGAGTTTGATTGGCCTTTCACCCCTAACCACAGGTCATCCCCCTCATTTTCAACTGAGGTGGGTTCGGTCCTCCACGGGGTTTTACCCCCGCTTCAACCTGCCCATGGCTAGATCACTCGGCTTCGGGTCTGCAGCACGCGACTGAACGCCCCATTCAGACTCGCTTTCGCTTCGGCTACCCCTCTCGGGTTAACCTCGCCACGTACCACAACTCGCTGGCTCATTCTTCAAAAGGCACGCTATCGAGGCCACATCCGAAGATGTGACGACTCTCTAACTGATTGTAAATCAACGGTTTCAGGGACTATTTCACTCCCCTCCCGGGGTTCTTTTCACCTTTCCCTCACGGTACTTGTTCACTATCGGTCGTCTATGAGTACTTAGCCTTATCAGATGGTCCTGACAGATTCACGCCGGCTTTCCCGGATCCGGCGTTACTCGGGTGATCACGCAGAGATCTCATCGTTTCACGTACGGGACTATTACCCTCTTCGGTCTACCTTTCCAGGTAGTTCTGCTACGAATCAATTTTGTAACTCTGTGAAGGTT
>DAIDHF010000179.1 GCA_027452005.1 Acidimicrobiales bacterium | reverse complement strand
AAGACCCTGCTCTCGCCCCGTGCCTTCCCCGACTGGCACGACGTCCACATCAGCTCTGCCGCTTTCCCGCCTTGAAGCTGGAGATGCGGCACCGCCCTTTCTCCATAAGCTCTTCAAGACTCCTACAAGTCCCTCCGGCGCTAGTCGAAAAATCACTATCAGAACCAAGGCCTACACCCCCAGCGACAACACAGTGGGCAACTGGGCAGGCAAAGATGCGCTCGTCCCCAAAGACGTGAGCACTTGAGATATCACGGTCACCAAGACCGCACCGACAAGAGCCCCCGATACGGTTTCGATTCCGCCCACTACTACCATGATCACGAACTCGTAATCCCCACTTAAACGCGTAGGGCCAGGAACTCGCCTCATCGACTTCCATAGTTGTTCGGAATCTCTCCTAACCCTGTAATCAAGATCCGTTTTGCGTGCATACATATATTGCAGCGAACCGACTACGAGGAGGCTTTTCTGTGGCTAACGAGCTAGCAGATCACTAGACATGCGGGGATCGCAATTACCGATGTTGTGAGAACATGCTGGCGGAGCCTGACGACACTTCA
>DAIDHF010000178.1 GCA_027452005.1 Acidimicrobiales bacterium | reverse complement strand
AACCAATTACTAATTCCACCATCAAAGCTAAGGGTGGCTTGAGACTGATCGTTGGAAATTGTCCCATGATATACATTCCCATTGGCACTATTTGTTAGTCTTACCGTTACCGGGGAACATTCCAGTGATATTGCATCTTCCAAAAGAAAATTTGCATCCGTCAAGTACTCCTGGGTCCCAGGCGTTGTGCCATAATACTGAATTGAGAAAATAAATCCGTTTCCGCCACTTTGGCGTTTAGTAGTGATCATAGCTCCATCTTTATCAGTATAATTTACAGGACTATCCATTGTGTATGAGTAGGCCGCCCCCGTCACCCCTACTAGTGGATCCACACTCACAAACTGCCCCGTAGCCGGGTCATAGTATCTGTTGATCAAATAGATGAGTCCAGTTGTATCTCTATACCCCCCAGCAAATCCAAATGGAGTGGTCCAGCTCCCAGTTGTAGAAGACACGGTTCCATAAGGGTTGTAGCTCTGGGTGGCAGTTATACTTGCCGAGCTATCTGCCTCTATAATAACCGATCCCAGCTGGTCAGTAAGTAAATATGTAGCACTACC
>DAIDHF010000177.1 GCA_027452005.1 Acidimicrobiales bacterium | reverse complement strand
TTTCGCTGAGTCACGATTGCCACTTTGCCCACGTCATCAGGGATCATCGAGTCAACGTTGCCAATCAGCTCCTCACCCACGTAAACCGGGTAGCTCCGGTCACCCAGATCTACGATGATCTCGTCGTATAGTATGGTGGACACTTAAGACCTTTCAATCTCGATCCTGATCTAGGCTAAACGCCAAGCAACCGAGAGCGGTTCAACGCCATAATGCGACGCTCGGTAAAGTGCATCGAACCACTACGGAGATACCGCGAGTCCGCTCCAGAAAACCTAGGCATTCCTAGGCACTCCTCTTCTTTTCGCTCTTCAGCCGCTGAGTCTCCCCGGTCCTATCCATGTGAACCGGACTCTGCGAGTCGCTGGCATTGCCAACTCCCACCTCCTCTTCAGAGGGCGGTTTGCTTAAAGTCCTGCCGTGAGCGGTAGTATTGCCTTCAACGGGCAACACGTCGTGTTGCCCTCCGGTTCTACTTTCCAATCGGCGTTTGAACCTGTTATCAAGGATCTTTCGCACCTCTATGTAAGGGGTGAACCGGCTTATGTCGGGATCATCGATCCTTTTGAACAGATTGT
>DAIDHF010000176.1 GCA_027452005.1 Acidimicrobiales bacterium | reverse complement strand
ATCTACGGCCTCACCAAGGGCCAGTACTCGCCGACCTCGGAGGTGGGCAAGGTCACGAAGTCGACCCCCTTCGGCTCCCTCGACACGCCCTTCAACCCCGTCAGCCTCGCCCTCGGCGCCGAGGCGTCGTTCGTGGCGCGCACCCACGACATGGACCGCAAGCACATGATGGAGACCTTCCGGGCCGCCTACCAGCACCAGGGGGCGGCTCTGGTCGAGGTCTACCAGAACTGCAACGTCTTCAACGACGGCGCCTTCGAGCAGATCCTCACCAAAGACGCCCGGCCCCGCATGCTCATAGACCTCAAGCACGGCCAGCCCGTCCGCTTCGGCCCCGAGGGCGAGCACGGGGTGATCATGGACGGAGGCAGCGCCAGGATCGTCGAGGTGGCCGAAGTGGGGGAGGACGCCCTGCACGTCCACGACGCCCACAACCCAGATCCCAGCCTGGCCTTCGCCCTCTCCCGCCTGGCCACCGGACCCACCACACCGACCCCGATCGGCGTGTTCCGATCCGTCCAGCGCCCCGACTACGGCACCCTCGTCAACCAGCAGCTGGCCGCCGCTTCCGACGCCAAGGGT
>DAIDHF010000175.1 GCA_027452005.1 Acidimicrobiales bacterium | reverse complement strand
ATCCATAGCGCACTCTTGTCTGAGCGATCTCGCGGATCCGCATCCGCAACTCAGTCCGTGGATCAAGACAGCTTCGATAGCGGTAGGTTGCTCTGGGCACTCGTAGCACACAGCAGGCCCGCCGTTCGCTTACCTGAAAGCTTCCCACCAGACGCTCCACCATCGGTCCACGCCGCGAAGGCTTTACCATTTTTTTGAGAGCACATCCTGCAGCATCGTCTTGTCCAAGGTCAGCTCCGCAACAAGCTGTTTCAGCCGCAGGTTCTCTTCCTGCAGCTGGGCCATCTGGCGAACATGGTCTCCTTCCAGGCCGGCATACTTCGCCTTCCAGCGGTAGAACGTCTGTTCGCTGATCCAGGCCTTGCGGATTACCTCCGCCACAGGAACTCCCACCTCGGCTTGCTTCAATACTCCGATCATCTGCTCCACAGAAAACCGCTTCTTCCGCATCCAAATCCTCCTCGGATTTGGTCGAAGACTAACATTCGCATGGTTCAGAAATAGCGAGGCCGATCAATCCAATCCATCGAATACGGGTGTTGACTTTACTTAGATGGAACGGTATTGTGTCTCGTGGATCTTC
>DAIDHF010000174.1 GCA_027452005.1 Acidimicrobiales bacterium | reverse complement strand
GAACTGCATGGTGTCGTAGATGGCCAGACCGGCGGTGACCGACCCGCCGGGCGAGTTGATGTAGAGGCTGATGTCCCGCCCGGGGTCCTCGGCGGCCAGCAGCAGCAGCTGGGCGCAGATCAGGTTGGCGCTGGTGTCGTCGACCTCGGTGCCGAGGAACACGATGCGCTCCTTGAGGAGGCGCTGGTAGACGTCGCCGGAGCGATCGTTCCCGGCGAGCTGGGCGACCGCCGGGGGCAGGTGTGACGCGGACATGCGTCCGAGGGTACCCGGTACCGGAGGGATCCGACGATCGGCGATAGGATTCCGGCCCACGCGGGCGTGGCGAAACTGGCATACGCGCCAGGTTTAGGTCCTGGTCCCGAGAGGGGTGGAGGTTCGAGTCCTCTCGCCCGCACCCGGCCGCCCAGAATGCGAACCTCGAGCCGTTGGTCGAGGGGCCGGCGATCAGCTTGGCGGCTCGTGGCAATCGGGGCGTGGGTCGAGGCGGTCCAATCCAGCGGTCGCCCGGTCCCTGTCCCGTCTGCCAGGCTCGCTCAGGCCTGAAGCTCCAACTCACCCAGCTGCCTGAGCTGGCAGGGCACGTCAGACGAGCTCGATT
>DAIDHF010000173.1 GCA_027452005.1 Acidimicrobiales bacterium | reverse complement strand
GATGACCGCGTCGTCAATATGGCGTTCGACAAGACGTTGTCGGGTGATCTTCGAGTCATATCCACGGTCGAGCCATAAGGTCTCGATCTCCTCGAGCAGTCCTCGGCTGTCGGCGTCGTCGAGGGTTCCTTCGAGGAGGATCGAGTCGTTGTGGTTCGCCGCACCTGTGACCCATCCGATCGGGATTCCTACGCGGTCGGTCATGATCGACCACTTCCACCCGAGCTTGCCCCGGTCGGTCGGGTTTTTGCCCGTTCCCTCGCCGCCACAGGGGCTTTTGTGGAGTGAGCCGTCGAGGGAGACCTCGGAGAGATCGAGGCCGATGATCTTGTCGTAGCCGAAGATCGCCTGGCGGACGATCTTGTCAAAGACCTTGGCACGAACCCATTCGTCGCGTCGTTTGCGGGCCGTAGTGTCCGAGACGACGTTCCCGCAGAGCCGCTCGGCGTCCTCCCAGCTGCACCCTGTCACGAGCCGCACGAGCATCACCCGAAAACACTCGCGATCCGACGCGCGAGGGCGATGACAGCCCAGCGGGTGGATGTCCTTGTGAACCGGGATTACCGGCTCGATCGCAGACCAGACAGCATCGAAAACTTCC
>DAIDHF010000172.1 GCA_027452005.1 Acidimicrobiales bacterium | reverse complement strand
GGGGAATGCTGTACAGGCCGGCCGCCAGCACGGGCTCCAGGGCCATGGCCCGCCGCTTGAGCTCCACGTACATGTCGGCGTCGCTCTTCGAGTACTGGGCGATGCTCTCGTGGGTGCGCTCGAGGAGGTCGGGCCGGTGCAGGATCACCGGCGGGCGCCCGTCCGCGAAGGCGATTCCGGCCTGGGCCTCCGGCATGACGGTCCGGAGGCCGAGCTCTTCGAGGCCGAAGTCGGCGATCATCGGCATGATGTCGAAGAACTCCATGTACTGGGCGTGCATGTTGTGCCGGAAGCCGGGGAGGACGGGCTCCTCGGTGTTGGTCCCCCCGCCCTCCTCGTGCCGGCGTTCCACCACCACGGTGGACAGCCCGGCTCGCTGCAGGTAGGCGGCCAGGCACAGGCCGTTGTGGCCGGCACCGATCACGACCGCGTCGTAAATGCGTGTCACCGCCCTCCCCCTTCCGCCACCGCTCTGTCCACCCCGGCTCGCTCCATCGGTCCTGGTCCCCGCCGGCGCGGTGCGCCGAAGTCCGGAGTCCGGGCCGCGGCGGGGTCCGTCGGGCTGTCCGCGACGGGAGGGTGCAGGTGGGTGATGGGAGCCGGCTTGGGG
>DAIDHF010000171.1 GCA_027452005.1 Acidimicrobiales bacterium | reverse complement strand
CGTGAGTAATTTTTGTCCAATCCGGCCATACCCGCAGAAGTCTTCTCATCATCAATTTCGTTGGCGTGAGTGACATTAACAACTTTGGTCGGGATCTGGCGGCAGTGAGGTTCCCATGAACTAAAAAGATGCCAAGCCTGTTCCCAACCCTCCTGAGTCTTTTGAAAAATCTGAACCGGCTCGGTGAAAGTTCCGCGTCGATCCAATTTGTCATATATTGCGAAGAACTTGTCACTAAAACCTAAGTAATACCTTTCTCCGGCATATGAAATAGTAACAATTTCCGATTCAATTTGTGATACCATTGCGTAAACTCCTTTACCACTCTCCGTGTTGTAATCTTCACTTATAATGATATCATAAAATTAAAGCAAGTGCATTAATTTGGTATAGATTTGGTATCAAAATAGCGCTTTAGCCATAAATTTAGGCTTTGTCAGTATTTGATAGACTTGAAACCGTAAATAAGGGCGTTTAGCTCAGTTGGTTAGAGCAGCTGGCTTACAACCAGCAGGTCGGAGGTTCGAGTCCTCTAGCGCCCACCATGGCATCAAGATCGAGGCCGTGGCCGATCGTGAAACTCCGGCGCTCGACAACCTCCGCAAGCAGCTCGTC
>DAIDHF010000170.1:360-621 GCA_027452005.1 Acidimicrobiales bacterium | reverse complement strand
GCGATGACGTTGTCGTCGATCTGGTGGTTCTGGCCGTTGGACGACGGCCCCGAAGCGAAGAACTGCTCGGCGAGGGGACCGGAGTTGAGATCAACGATCGTGGCTTCGTGGTGGCCGACGCGACCATGCGAACGGCGAATCCGCACGTGTACGCGGTCGGCGACATCGTCGCCAATACGCCCCAGCTAGCCCACGTCGGCTTCGCGGAAGCGATCGTGGCGATCAAGACGATCCTCGGTGAACCAGCGATCCCCGTTGATT
>DAIDHF010000170.1:0-350 GCA_027452005.1 Acidimicrobiales bacterium | reverse complement strand
GTGGTGGTGAAGAAGGACCCCTTCGGTGGCAATAGTCGCGCTCAAATCATCGGGGAGACTGACGGCGTGGTGAAGGTCATCGCCGAGAAACGCACCGACGGGACCGCGGGCCAGATCCTGGGCGTTCACATGGCCGGGCCGTGGGTAACCGAGCAGCTCGGTGCGGCGTACTACGCCGTCAACTGGGAGGCCACCGCCGAAGAAGCCGCCGCCCTAATCCAACCGCATCCCTCGCTATCTGAGACCTTCGGCGAGACGTTGATCGCGCTCGCGGGTAGGGGGCTCCACGTTGGCTGACGTGACGCTGCCGTCGCTCGGCGAGTCGGTGACCGAGGGAATCATCACCCGAT
>DAIDHF010000169.1:301-626 GCA_027452005.1 Acidimicrobiales bacterium | reverse complement strand
TCGCCTCGTCGATCTCGTCGCGGCGCCGCTTCGCCGGCGTGGTTCGGTGTTGACTACGGCGCCACTTGTAAAAGCCCGAACGCGAGACCTCGAGCAGTCTCGCCATGCGGTCGACTTCGAAGTTCGCGCACTCCGCTTCCATCAGAGCGAACCTTTGCGCTTTGGTGGATTCGCTGCGAAGTACGCGGCTGCTTTTTTTAGGAACTCGTTGTCCTTCTCCTGCTCAACGACCTGGCGACGCAGCCGCACGAGCTCGGCCCGCTCGGCTGCGCTGAGCGGCTCGTCACTCGTTCCCTCGAGTGCTTCCAGGCGTCGGCGTTCGTCG
>DAIDHF010000169.1:0-291 GCA_027452005.1 Acidimicrobiales bacterium | reverse complement strand
CTCGGCCACCGAGATCTCTCTCGCGACCTCGGTGACGCTTCGACCCGAGTCAATGACGCGGTGCGCCGCCTCGATTCTGAATTCGAGCGTGAACTTCCTTCTTGTTGGTGCCATGGTGACATCCTTTCAGCCGGCTCAACGAACTGGCTTATCGGGTGTCCACTTCCTCTGGGGAATCTCAATTCGCCTCGTCAACGCCAAAGCTGACGGCTTTATCGATCCGTCAGGTGTCGCCGTCTCCGGTAACGCGGTGTGGGTCGTGAGCGGCAGTGTCAGCTACGCGAACGGAAC
>DAIDHF010000168.1 GCA_027452005.1 Acidimicrobiales bacterium | reverse complement strand
AAGCTTCTACCGGCACTTCGGATTCCATGACTTGGAGGGGAACCGCCTGTGGCGAAGGCTCTCCGACGTGGCGAATGCTCTGGATATGTGAATCCGGGAGGGATCGAGCTGGCCGTCCGCGCCACCGAGTCACGTGGGTCACGAACGGCCGTGAACAGGACGCAGAAACCCAACATCGCACCCAACAAAGTCGTCTCGGACCGTCGCGTGGTGTCTCACTCTGTCTCGATCGTCGCCGATCTGGCCTTGCCAGGGCGGACAAAGTGCGACACCGTGGGACGGGACGAGATGCCTGGCGACCATGATGAACCGACTACGGATCAGAAGGTTGGGGGTTCGAATCCCTCCGAGCGCGCTAGAAAGTCCAGCTCAAGGACTATTTCCCGTGGAGCAGCGGCGATGGGCGATTTGGGCGAAACCCAACACAGTCGCTAAATGTACGTACCATGTGAGTACAATGGAGCTATGAGCCAGCTTGAATCTGCCGGTCGCGGACGGATCAATATCCGGGTAGATGCCGAGCAGGAGGCCAAACTTCGAGCGGCCGCAGAGGCGAACGGGGAGACCCTCACAGCTTTCTTGTTGGCGGCGGCCACCAAGCGCGCCGATCAGGTCTTACGCAAGGCCTCG
>DAIDHF010000167.1 GCA_027452005.1 Acidimicrobiales bacterium | reverse complement strand
AAAGTAGACATCAATAGCTGTGCCAATTTCGGTCATTGCCCAATCAGCTAAATGATGGGGTCCTCAGGCTTTCCAACTCTTGGACGGTCCTTCAGGCCAGCCAGACCCTGTTCAAAAAAACGCTTTCTCCATTTTGATACGATCTCACGATGAGTGTCTAGACGTGAAGCGATCTCGTCATTTCTAAGACCCTCAGCAGCCATCAGTACTATCTTGGCACGTATAACATCACAATACGGTGACGTATAGCGACGAGCCATTTCTTCCAGTTCGTTACGCTGATCTGGGGTGAGATTCAATAGATATGGGCTTTTTCTCGTCATTATCCTCTCCATTATATGTTATAAAAAGACCGGCAAACTGCAAACTTACATGATAATATTTACGTGATCGTATTGAATAGTTTATGTAATTGCGGGCTACTTTTGATACCAGAGAGATGCTGAGTGAAAACAGAAGAACTTGACGGGAGAACGGAATCGATCATAAAAGGAGTTGCCCGCTTCTGTTCTGATAACGGTCTTGGCGGTGATTCCTCCCTCTTATCTAGCCCAGAGATAATAGAGGCTTATCTGAAAAGTTCAACTCTCGCCCCTTCCACCAAGGGCACTTACCGCTGGGTACTCAGTTCCACC
>DAIDHF010000166.1 GCA_027452005.1 Acidimicrobiales bacterium | reverse complement strand
TTATATTTGCTGCGAGGGGGAGAATCGGTTTGCTGGCCATAGGGCACCTCCTAGTTGCTTTCTACTATTATAGAAAAGGCATGGCGTATTATCAAAGCAGATTATCTTCGCCCCCACTGGAGGAGTTGTCGATAACCTCGATCTGTTGCCCAGTGGTTGACTACGGGAAAGAGCGGACGAAAATCTCTAAGTAGATTGCTCGCAGCTTATAGGTTCGCGTGTTGACTTCCCCGGTGCAAGCACATCGCAGGCCTTCGATCTATTCTCGTATCCAGATACTTGTCACGATATTATTAAGCGTGTAAATTAGCGACCTCCAACTCTCCGATTTCCGGTCAAGAAAATGTGCCCAACTTCGCGCCGTAGCCGTATGCACGGCTACGGCTCCCTTGGCACTTTCGTTGTAGCTCCCTCTCTCACCCCGATGTGCTACGATTGGCTTGAATCAGTCATTTTGCTAAGACTGGTTGTAGCTCCCTCTCTCACCCCGATGTGCTACGATTTGTTGCCGACATGAATACTTGAGCTGTAGTTGTAGCTCCCTCTCTCACCCCGATGTGCTACGATAGCAAAATGTGAAAATTGCTACTGAATTCCGTTGTAGCTCCCTCTCTCACCCCGATGTGCTACGATATC
>DAIDHF010000165.1:263-638 GCA_027452005.1 Acidimicrobiales bacterium | reverse complement strand
AGAGCACTGGATGGGCTAGGGGGACCCAAAGTCTTACCAAACCTAACCAAACTCCGAATACCGAAGTGTCTTGCGCGGCAGACAGACGGTGGGTGCTAAGGTCCATCGTCGAGAGGGAAACAACCCAGATCACCAGCTAAGGTCCCCTAAGCGTGGCTAAGTGGGAAAGGATGTGGAGTTGCAGAGACAACCAGGAGGTTGGCTTAGAAGCAGCCACCCTTGAAAGAGTGCGTAATAGCTCACTGGTCAAGTGATTCTGCGCCGACAATGTAGCGGGGCTCAAGCACACCGCCGAAGCTGTGACATTTGCGCGATAGCCCGGCCCGCAAGGGTCCAGGTGCGCAGATGGGTAGGGGAGCGTCGAGTGGCGAGCGA
>DAIDHF010000165.1:0-253 GCA_027452005.1 Acidimicrobiales bacterium | reverse complement strand
GATGTAACGGGGCTAAAGCCACGTACCGAAGCTGTGGGTTTGCGTGATCGTCAGGTCATGCAAGCGGTAGCGGAGCGTTCCGTAGGCCTGTGAAGCCATACCTGTGAGGGGTGGTGGAGGTATCGGAAGTGCGAATGCTGACATGAGTAGCGACAAACAGAGTGAGAAACTCTGTCGCCGAAAGTCCAAGGGTTCCTGCGCAAGGTTAATCCGCGCAGGGTGAGCCGGCTCCTAAGGCGAGGGCGAAAGCCGT
>DAIDHF010000164.1 GCA_027452005.1 Acidimicrobiales bacterium | reverse complement strand
AAGGCGCCAGGGTGGAATCCGGCTACTCCGTGCAGATCCAGGAGCGCGACACGCGCCGCAAGCGCTGGGAACAGCTCGACGACGACTTCAGCTACGACCCCAACCAGCTCGACCGCGACGTGGTCGCCCCGGACCAGATCCGCAAGATCATCCAGACCTACCGCGACAAGCTGTTCACCGAAATCTTCCCCGGGCGCACCTGGGTACCCAAGACGCTGATCTTCGCCAAGGACGACGCCCACGCCGAGAACATCGTCGAGATCGTGCGCGAGGAATTCGGCAAGGGCAACGACTTCGCCCAGAAGATCACCTATCGCAGCACCGGCGCCAAGCCCAAGGACCTCATCAACGAGTTCCGCACCAGCCCCATGCCGCGCGTCGCCGTCACCGTGGACATGATCGCCACCGGCACCGACATCAAGGCGGTGGAAGTCGTCATGTTCATGCGCGCCGTCAAATCCCGCGCCTTCTTCGAGCAGATGAAAGGCCGCGGCGTGCGCGTCATCAAGACCGACGACCTGCAAAGCGTCACCCCCGACGCCAAGGCCAAGGACCACTTCGTCATCGTCGACGCCGTCGGTGTGTGCGAGCAGGACAAAACCGACTCGCGCCCCATGGAGCAGAAGCCCACCGTTAGTTTCGAAAAGC
>DAIDHF010000163.1 GCA_027452005.1 Acidimicrobiales bacterium | reverse complement strand
ACTACGCACTTCGGCTTTTGATCGCTTGTCGCATGCCGAGATGTAGAGCGGCGTGAGCGCCGCCATTTTACGTGCGAAAGTAGCTGATGCAATTGTAAAGGCCGACACATACGGAGATGGTAGGTCTAAATCGGGAGCGTGTTCGGCGTTGCGAGCCGCCCACGTTGTGGCAGCAAGTAAGTATTTGGCAGTTCCGCTCGCCTTCGCCCTGCTGCGGATCTCTACGGCGGCGATCTGGGCATTGCAATATTCGCAGAAAGCGGTCCAGTCGTCGCTGTCGGTAAGTGGGTGATCTTTAGTGCCAGTGGCCATTTTTTGATACTCCTTGGTTGTTGTGCCTTATATGTATGCACGGCCAACGGATATGGTGGAAGAACAAGTGGAGGGGATGTGGTGCAAAGATCCATTTTGCGTGCATACATTTGATACAGGACGGCAAGAAAGGAAGCGAAAATGAGCTTCACAGTCAAACTCAATGCAGGAACAGGCGAACCATGTACATGTGGGAATCATCTACAGATGTGCGACTTTGGGGGATCGCACTCATTTGTGACACCTTGGAATGAAGATGGAGCCGAGGAACTCCAACATTCACGGATATGTTCCACGTGTGGTGCGAAATGTGCGGTTGGCGAGGGACGGCGGGCAACTGAG
>DAIDHF010000162.1 GCA_027452005.1 Acidimicrobiales bacterium | reverse complement strand
CCTAGGGGGCTGCTCATTTAATGAGCTATTTTGATCAGTAATGGTTAGAAAATCTGGGATCTAAAATAATTTGAGCTGGTTTTTTCAGATTTCAATTAATTGTACAGATTGTTTTCTGAATTTCCCCCGGGTTAATGGTTGAAATTCATTTTTATTACGTTATGGTTGCCATTTTCCACCGGTATCCGTCATGAATTACATTTAAAACTGCAAGTCGCTTTAGATTGATGACTCCGCATCTTGTAAATACATCGGTGGATACCCGGTTAAGTCCTCTGGTTCTGGCTTTTCTCCCTCCCCAGAGAGTTTTAGTGATGTGAGCTATCTTTCTTTCAACTATCGGACGCTTTTCTCTGTAGACCTCTTTGAACTCCGGTGTCTTTTGGAGCTTTCTTGCCTGTGTAAGTTCTTTTTCATATTCATTTACTGATATGGTCCGACCAATGTGGGATGTTGTACATTTTTCTTTCAAAGGACATGTCTTGCAGAATTTCCCAAAACTTGCAATACGTTTCTTTCTTGGAGTTGAAACTCTGATGGAAACTGTATTGGTAGCTGGGCAGGTGACTGTGTTTTTATCCGTGTCGATAATAAAGTCTTCTTTTGTATATAGGCCGGGGCGGTTTCTAACTGGAGTTACCTTTGCCATTAGGTCGATCCCTTTTCCTTTTAGA
>DAIDHF010000161.1:255-694 GCA_027452005.1 Acidimicrobiales bacterium | reverse complement strand
GAGGTGTTGGGTTAAGTCCCGCAACGAGCGCAACCCTCGTCGTGTGTTGGTCCACAAGATCTCTCACACGAGACCGCCGGTGACAAGCCGGAGGAAGGTGGGGATGACGTCAAGTCAGCATGGCCCTTACGTCCCGGGCTACACACGTGCTACAATGGGGAGGACAGCGAGTCGCTAACCCGCGAGGGCAAGCTAATCTCTTAAACCTCTCCTCAGTTCGGATTGAAGGCTGCAACTCGCCTTCATGAAGTCGGAATCGCTAGTAACCGCAGATCAGCTACGCTGCGGTGAATACGTTCCCGGGCCTTGTACACACCGCCCGTCACGTCACCTGAGTTTAGTGTACCCGAAGCCGCCCGTGTAACCGTAAGGAGCAAGGCGTCTAAGGTATGCTAGGTAAGGGGGACGAAGTCGTAACAAGGTAGCCGTATCGGAAGGT
>DAIDHF010000161.1:0-245 GCA_027452005.1 Acidimicrobiales bacterium | reverse complement strand
TAAGGAGAACGTGCTGTTGGTTCGCATTTTCACGTGCGATCGCAACGGCGTAGTTCTAGAGTCGACCACAAATGATGCCGGCAAACGCCAAGGGGTCTATCGATCATCTCGATCGTATGGCCGGAGGCTGTCGGCCGATGATGCGTTCGCGCAACGTCGATGCACGGCTCCCAATTAAAGGGGGTCTGCCAAATCGCTATTCAATTTGAATCGCGGCACTGTACTGTTCAGCTTTGAGGGATGAA
>DAIDHF010000160.1 GCA_027452005.1 Acidimicrobiales bacterium | reverse complement strand
AATAGCTCACTAGTCGAGTCGGCCTGCGCGGAAGATGTAACGGGGCTAAAACTATTAACCGAAGCTTCGGGTGTCTAATTTATTAGACGCGGTAGGGGAGCGTTCTGTAAGCCTGTGAAGGTTTCTTGAGAAGTATGCTGGAGGTATCAGAAGTGCGAATGCTGATATGAGTAACGATTATGGGTGTGAAAACCACCCACGCCGGAAGTCCAAGGTTTCCTGCTCCACGCCAATCGGAGCAGGGTTAGTCGGTCCCTAAGGCGAGGCTGAAAAGCGTAGTCGATGGATAACAGGTTAATATTCCTGTACTGACTTGTAATTCGATGGGATGACGGAGAAGGCTAGGCTAGCTACCAGTTGGTTTTGGTAGTTTAAGCATGTAGGGAGTGAGACTAGGTAAATCCGGTTTCACGTTAATCCCAAGGTGTGATGACGATTGCTCACTTGTGAGCGAGAAGTAGTTGATGCCATGCTTCCAGGAAAAGTCTCTAAGGTTCGTTACAAGTTAACCGTACCCCAAACCGACACAGGTGGACAGGTAGAGAATACTAAGGCGCTTGAGAGAACTCGGGTGAAGGAACTCGGCAAAATGGCACCGTAACTTCGGGAGAAGGTGCGCCCTCCGACGTGGTCACGTGCGTGACTGAGCGTTAGAGGGTCGCAGTAACCTGGCCGCTGCGACTGTTTATCAAAAACACAG
>DAIDHF010000159.1 GCA_027452005.1 Acidimicrobiales bacterium | reverse complement strand
CAAGCGGTCCGGTGCCGACAATATAACGGGGCTAAAACCGTACACCGAAGCAGCGGATGCACAGCGTAAGCTGTGCGTGGTAGGAGAGCATTCTCAACAGCAGTGAAGCCAGACTGAGAAGACTGGTGGAGCGTTGCGAAGAGACCCTGCCGGCATAAGTAGCGATAACGGAGGTGAGAACCCTCCGCGCCGAAAGTCTAAGGTTTCCTGAGGAAGGTTAATCCGCTCAGGGTTAGGCGGTCCCTAAGGTGAGGCCGAAAGGCGTAGCTGATGGACAGACGGTTAATATTCCGTTCCTCCCAAAGTTCGTTATGACGATGGGGTGACGCAGAAGGATAAGCATGCCGCACTATGGCTATTGCGGTAGCTGCACGTAAGCTGGATCTGGTAGGCAAATCCGCTGGGTCTTAACAGTGAGGTGCAGCTCAGTCCCGAATGGGGCGTACGATGCTGATTCCACGCTGCCGAGAAAAACCTCTAAGGAGAACAAAGGGAACCGTACCCCAAACCGACACAGGTAGACGAGGAGAATATCCAAAGGCGCTCGAGTGAAAGCTTGTTAAGGAACTCGGCAAATTGGCTCCGTAACTTCGGGAGAAGGAGCGCCCACGCAAGTGGGCCGCAGTGAAGCGCGTACGGCGACTGTTTAACAAAAACACAGGTCTCTGCTAAGTCGAAAACGACGTATAGGGGCTGACGCCTGCC
>DAIDHF010000158.1 GCA_027452005.1 Acidimicrobiales bacterium | reverse complement strand
AGCTCCAAGGCATCCACCATGGACCCTTTCTCGCTTGACCATATTATCAATTCACCCTTCCCTATGCATGTTAAAGAACAACCTGGAGGCACGGGGATTCGAACCCCGGACATTTAGCTTGCAAAGCTAACGCTCTACCAACTGAGCTATACCCCCCTTTACGGGAGCACTTCTTGCCTCTAAAAGAAACTTAGGGGAGAGAGTTTTTGGGCAAAAAAGCCTTTCGTCATTGCGCTTGGCTGACTTACCAAGCTTACCTTTCTCGTAGAAAGGAGGTGATCCAGCCGCACCTTCCGGTACGGCTACCTTGTTACGACTTCACCCCCCTTACCAAGCATACCTTAGACGCCGACCCCCTTTGCAGGTTAGTCTAGCGGCTTTGGGTATCCCCAACTCGGGTGGTGTGACGGGCGGTGTGTACAAGGCCCGGGAACGTATTCACCGCACCATGCTGATGTGCGATTACTAGCGAATCCACCTTCATGGAGTCGAGTTTCAGACTCCGATCCGGACTGGGATCGGCTTTCTGGGATTGGCTCCACCTCGCGGTCTTGCAACCCTCTGTACCGACCATTGTAGTACGTGTGTAGCCCTGGCCGTAAGGGCCATGATGACTTGACGTCATCCCCACCTTCCTCCGGTTTGTCACCGGCAGTCTCGCCAGAGTCCCCAACTAAATGATGGTAACTGGCAATAGGGGTTGCGCTCGTTGCG
>DAIDHF010000157.1 GCA_027452005.1 Acidimicrobiales bacterium | reverse complement strand
ACCCGCACCAATCCAGGATCGGCGCTGCCTTCGATGCGTACCTGCGCTTGGCGTAGTTCAATGTGGATCGTGCCCGAACCTCGATTGTGAAAATCGGCAGCGCCATGCTCCACCACCACCGGCGCTGCCTCACTCTCACTGAGTCGAACCGGCAGCAACTTCATCCCCGGCTTCGGCTCCCCAAGTCTTCCAGCTCGG
The DNA here is from genome assembly GCA_027452005.1 of Acidimicrobiales bacterium. GTDB lineage: Bacteria > Actinomycetota > Acidimicrobiia > Acidimicrobiales > JAKAVM01 > JAKAVM01. Next base: position 518 of record DAIDHF010000157.1, on the reverse strand, counting down.
TAGAGCCGGCGCCACCCAAAAACCTGGTTGGCGTTCACACCGTGCGCCCGCGCTACACGTGCCACGGATGCACCGGGAATCAGGGTCTCTTCGACAATCCGTCGCTTCTCGGCGATGCTGCGCTGCTGCCGCCGTACGCAGGTCGAGGTTCCTTTGTCTTTGGGAATGACTGCTAGTGGTTGGGAAGTGTCCATCTCCGCTCCAAGTGGACACTTATCCAAGTGTCCACTTCCGAAGAATGGCTCTCATTTATATAGGTGTCCAGACGGCCATCGGCGTACGCTTACTGAAAGGCGAATCGCTGGTGATAATCTAACTTTCGAGACCTGCTGACTTAAAAGGAGATGTATAATTGCTGCCGCTCGACAAACTACAAGGAAGGATTCCACTACCAAATATCGATTGCCCTTTGTGCTCGTTCTCGTCTGCACAACCGCCGTCTAGTAGACAGTGTATTGTCAGCTAAAGGAGAGACAGGGTAGTCGCAGCTTGAATATGACCGCCGTTGATTCTCTCCG
>DAIDHF010000156.1 GCA_027452005.1 Acidimicrobiales bacterium | reverse complement strand
CCCCAAAGCATTGCTAGTGCATCATGGAACCCAGCATTCGTAAAGCGCTCCATTTGCCCATAAGGTCCAGCCGTCTTGTAATAGTGGACCCCACAAGCCTGATCAAGTCGAAGCTCCACTGCGTGTCCAACGTTCGCCCAGGGGTAGTTCTTGAGATCCCCACCTGGCCTAATGGTATCGGCCCCACCAACCTGAGCCCCGAGGCATTTCGTCGCCGCATCGAGATCAAAATTGGCATCGAGCCAGCGTGACGCTGCACTATCTGGGTTTTTTAGTTTGCTAGTAATGGACATACAGTTCTTCCGATCCTCACGTGCGCTCAACTTCCGCACTTCCACTTGTTGTGCTCTATATGTATGCACCGCCAACGGATCTCATTTGCGCATACAAAAACATGAGGGGATCAAAAACGTATCTCGACCCCGCATACAAAAACACGTGGGATTGAAAATCTCCAACCAGATGCGTTGGCGGTGCATACATATAAAGCATGGAACTAAACAGGAACCACATAACAGACGAGTCAGACGCAAATCAGGTCTCGCTCCCACCGCTACGTTCACTGCAACCAAACGCTTTTAATGCCGTTGCATATGCCAACCGGGGCTGGGCAAGCTTTCCGCTAGCCGCCAACACAAAAAAGCCGCCGTATGGGTCTCACGGCCTCAGCGAGGCTACTCTCGACAGAGCCGTCCTTAGTGAAATATTCTCGCCACCGAAGCTCAATGTCGGGATCCGCACGGGTGAGATCAGCAACCTAGTGGTAGTCGACATTGACTGTCATGAGGGTGGAGCCAACGGCCACGAATC
>DAIDHF010000155.1 GCA_027452005.1 Acidimicrobiales bacterium | reverse complement strand
TCCGGACGCCCAAGCCCTCTACCCGACCTGCACGGGCCAGACGGTCCCGCCCGACCTCAACGCCCCCTTCATCGACGAGGTGGGCTGCGATTCGCAGTCGGCCGCCATAGGCCCGGTCGCGACCGGCACCCTGTGCCCACCTGGCGCCAACTACCCGCGCCGCACCGAGGTCGTCATGCACCCCCTGCCGGCCGGGCTGGCCACCATGGCCAACCCCTGCCGGGGGGTACCGGCCAATGCCTGGTGCGTCGACGGCAAGCCGATCTGAGCAGGGCCCCGACGCCAGACGGGAGGCCCGGAAAGGGCCTCCCACCAGCACTTGCTCCAGAGAGTGGGCCGGGGCGGATTTGAACCACCGTAGCTTGCGCGGCAGATTTACAGTCTGCTCCCTTTGGCCACTCGGGCACCGACCCAGGGACCTAGAAGGATAGCGGACGGTGCCGGAGGGGGCGAAACCCGGCACGTCCCGGCCCGGCGGGCCCCGAGCGGGCAAGATGGTCCCGTGTACGACGAGATCATCTACTCGGTCGAGGACCCGGTCGCCATCATCACCCTCAACCGGCCTCAGGCGCTCAACGCCTGGACCATGAACATGGCCGTCGAGGTCCGCCACGCCGTCTACCGGGCCGAACGGGACCCGGCCGTGGTGGGGATCGTCATCACGGGGGCGGGACGGGCCTTCTGCGCCGGCGCCGACATGAACATGCTGCAGGGCATCACCACCGGTACGGGCCTGCCCGCGGCCGAGAGGGAGCCCTTGGACGCCGTCCCGCCGGCCCCGGTACCGGACGACTTCGACGGCGAGTACACCTGGCTGCTG
>DAIDHF010000154.1 GCA_027452005.1 Acidimicrobiales bacterium | reverse complement strand
GCGTTGGATCCTCGACATCGAGGAAATGTACCACATATTACAGATCGCTAGCTTGTTGGTGTCTACCGTTTCTTTGGCGTTGATCGCGAGACGGTGTCGCATCGATGTCCCCTGAGTTCGTCCTCCGACGTGAGTAGTTGGGCCGCGCGAGGACATCAATCTGTCAGCCTCGCGTGTCCAGTGGACTCGACGTGAAACGGCTCGGTTGTGCGGCTCGTGGTCGAGTTGATCGGCGTCGAGGTGGACAAAAGGAATTCTTCGACATTGTCTCCTCGGGCGCAGTCGACCGCATCACAGAGCACCAGAAAGTGGAAGGTGCGCTCGCAGGGCGAATCTATTTGCGGCGTCAGCAACCGTGGGTAATTCGAGAACTGTTTTTTACCAACGGTGTTGGCTGCTAAGATGGGTCTCCCATCGCGGGGTGGAGCAGTTTGGTAGCTCGTCGGGCTCATAACCCGAAGGTCGTAGGTTCAAATCCTACCCCCGCCACCAATATCGAAGGCCCAGGCTGAGCCTGGGCCTTCGTACTATCCGGAACGGATTCCGTCGCGCAACTAACCCGCCAAGGTCCTCGACATCCGCGTGTCCACTGTGTGGCCTCGGTCGCGAGTTTGCCGAGGATGGATTTGCTGGGCGCTCGGGTTCACGTAGGGCCACGAGGACACGCCCTTGGCGAGTGGTCCACCTATGACATCTAACTCGCATACTTCTGGTAGTATTGAAGTATGAAAGTAAGCATGAGTTTGCCGGACGAAGATGTTGCCTTCCTTGACGCGTACGCCACCGAGAAGGGACTTCCTTCTCGCTCGGCTGCACTACATAAGGCTGTTCGACTGCTTAGAGCGACGGGCCT
>DAIDHF010000153.1 GCA_027452005.1 Acidimicrobiales bacterium | reverse complement strand
AAGAGTCGTTCATTCTGATGGCCGCGATCGTCATCGGTGGGCCAGGCAACTACTGGGGTGCCGTCCTCGGTACCTTCGTCTTCGTGGAGGTGCTGAGTGAGGTCGAGCGCTACCTTCCCAATTTCGGGAATGGCGCCCTGGTAGGGGCGGGGCGGGCAGTTCTCATCGGCATCGTCCTCATTGTGGTCGTTCGTTTCCGGCCAGACGGTCTGGTCCCGGAGCGCTGGCTTCGCTGGTACCGCGCCCCGGCGGGTGGAGTCCCAGGAGGCCCGACCGGCACCCAACCGTCGGGTCACCGCCGGCGCTGGCTCGTTCTGCCCTGGGTCGGGCAGCGGAGCGAGGGCTGATGCTGCAGATCACTGACGTCCATTTCGCCTATGGCGGCAGCCAGGCCGTAGCCGGGACGACCTTCGATGTGCCGGAGCGGAAGGTGACCGGACTTATCGGGCCAAACGGGGCGGGTAAGTCGACTTTGATGGAGATCATTGCCGGGGGCCTCGCCCCAAGCTCCGGAAAGATCACCTTCGATGGCACAGAGATACAGGGCCTGGGACGCGTGCGGGTGGCCAGGCTGGGCATCATTCGCACCTTCCAGACCCCACGCGAGCTGACTCGCCTCCCCGTGATGGAGAACCTGGTGTTCGCGGCCCCGAGCCAGATCGGTGAGTCCCCCCTTATGAGCCTGTTTGGCCGACGCCGCTGGGCGGACCAGGAGCGCCACCTGCGCTCCAGGGCAGAGGCCCTTCTGGAGTGGGTGGGGCTAACCCGACTGCGGGAGGAGCCGGCGGGGACCCTATCCGGGGGGCAGCGTCGCCTCTTGGAGATCGCCCGAGCGATGATGGCGGAGCCCAAGCTGCTGCTTCTAGACGAGCCCAGCGCCGGAGTCTTCCCGGCTGTGCGCAAGCTGATCGCCGAGCGA
>DAIDHF010000152.1 GCA_027452005.1 Acidimicrobiales bacterium | reverse complement strand
GGTGCGTTGCTACTCCACCGTACAAGGCTTGACGGCCATCGCTGGGGCTTGTGCCGTATCTGGAACGACCGCGACCGTAACGGCGGCGTCATCGAATTCGGCGACTTGGGCTATATTCGTAACAAAATAGGAGACAATGATGCGTGTCAGTATTTTGATTTTGTCGCTAGTGCTCGCTAGTTGCGCTTTTGCGCAGGAAAAAGTAGACCCAACCGTCTTGGAGTTGAAGGCTCAACTAGCTGAGGCTAAGGCAGATAACGCCTATCTCGTCATGCAGCTTCATCAATCACAGATTGGTGGTCAAAATTGCGAGGCCGCGCTATCTAGGGCTTTCGCGTCGCAGATCGCGGCAGACAAAGCCGCTGTCGAGCAAGCACAGGAATCGGCTGAGTCTGCCCGCAAGATAGCAGATGCGGAGAAGTCTAAGAAATGACGCTGTCAGCACGAGGGTAGGTCCAAGGGAGAGCAAGCATGATTTCACCTGGTGCAATTTTCAAATTGATGCAGGGAGCCATGGGGCCGGAGCAGATCGCGGAACTGTTCGGAGCCATGGGAATGGACGTGAGTTTTCAGCCGCTCACCGAAGGGCAGCGCGCCATGGTCTTTCAAGAATTGGCGCGGAAGGCGATCGAGACAGGCTGTTCGGTGATCTCGATACGCGGAAGAGCGAAGGACGGAGACGAGCTAACGGCAATTTTGGTTGCCTCGCCTCAGAAAAAAGTTCTTGACGGGAAACAGCAGAAGGAATTATGTTCAGGGGGTCGGGCGTTGGAAGCGCCTGGAGTACCTCAATCGCTGTAGCGGAGCGAAATCGGCCGACCCCCTTCCGGTCGATCATATCACCGCTGACAGACTTGAGTCTCCAGTTCCCTTCCCTGCCACTTGACGGGCGGGCTCGGATCGCTTAAGTTGGCTCCGATCCCAAAAC
>DAIDHF010000151.1 GCA_027452005.1 Acidimicrobiales bacterium | reverse complement strand
TGCGACGCGCCGCAGTTCGACCAGCCATGGATCGTCCAGCTCACCGAGGTCGGTGGTCAGATCCGGCAGCTCGACGCCGAGGTCCTCGACCAGACAGCGGATCGTGGGACGCGCCCTTCGCCTGTCGGTCATGCTGGCGTCGGATCGTACCTGCGCGCGCCCCACGATGAGCCCTGCTCGGCGCAGCCACGTTGTTATCCGCAACTGGATGGCGGCACCACTGGCCCCGGGCACGGGGAACGACGCAGATCTTCGCGATGCAACCCGCTCGAGTAGCAAGCCAGTAGCACGACTCCAGAGCGATCCGGCGAACGGTATCCGTTACAGAATCAGATGCCAACCGTCCAACTTGTCAACCTGCCGAGGAGCCCTCCGTCCGGAGAACAGGACGTTGAGACAGAGCGGAGCGCGCCGGCCGGTGTCACGGTGCCTGGGCCTGCTACTGCTTTCGCGAGCAGGTCCGCGCCCTGCTCCGAGTGTCCTATCGCCTCTGACTACGAGGTTTTCGCGCGCTCGGAGGGATTCGAACCCCCAACCTTCTGATCCGTAGTGCGAGGCGTGGGTGTCGCCGTTTACGTTGTAGCCCTCGTCGAGCTGGCGGAACTTGAGCCTCTCGGTGTAGGCCTCCGCAGGGCGAATCCGCGCCGTATAGCCGGCAACGTAGATGGTTTCGTGAATCGTGGCCGGCGTCACCGCGGGATTGGTCGCCCCCGGCGTGAGCGCCCGATCGGGCAGGGCGGGGTTGCGCGGGCCGGCCGCTGCCGCGGCCCCGATGGCGAGCCCCGCGAGCGCCACCAACCCGACCGCGGCGAGTCGACTGGTCAGTCGGGGCCGCGTCACGGACGCCGTCGCAGCCAGAGAAAGATCGTCAACAGCGCGAGCGGCACCATGATCACGATGACCCGGGCCGCGGGCAAGGGCACCCCGCG
>DAIDHF010000150.1 GCA_027452005.1 Acidimicrobiales bacterium | reverse complement strand
TGAACCGATTGCCCAGTGCATCGCGTTTCCGCTCCTGCCCGTGCGTGGCGCCTACCCGCACACGCTGCACCTGAGCGCGGTTGCCGTGCGACCCGAGCATCGCGGTCGCGGGGTCGCGACCGCGATGCTCAACGAGATACTGTCCGACGCCCGTAGGCACGGCTACGACTACGCCGACGTCACCTGGCGCACGGCCAACATCGCTACCGCCGCCTTTTGGACCGCGTACGGACTGACGCCCACCTACGTGCGACTTCGCCGACTCGTCGATCGTCGCTAGGCGAGAGCGGCTTCGATCGCCGCGACCAGTACCGGATCCTCCGGCGTCACCGTCGGGGCGAATCGCTGCACCGAACCATCGGGGGACACGAGAAACTTCTCGAAGTTCCAACGAATGTCGCCGCTATGGCCGTCGGCGTCGGCGACCTCAGCCAACTCGGCGTAGATCGGATGACGATCCGGTCCGTTCACATCGATCTTCTCGAACATCGGGAACGTGACGCCGTACGTGGTCGAACAAAACGCCTGGATCTCTTCCGGCGAACCGGGCTCTTGGTCCATGAACTGATTACAGGGAAAGCCCACCACGCTGAAACCTCGATCGGCGTAACGGCGCTGTAGAGCCTCAAGCCCCTCGTACTGTGGCGTGAGCCCGCACTTCGATGCGACGTTGACGATGAGTATGGTCTGGTCGCGGTGGAGCGCCAGCGATGCTGGCTCGCCGGCGAGGGTCCGAACGGGTTTGTCGTGAATGGTCATAGTGCGACCATACCGGTAGCCGTACGGGGGTAAAACGCCCTGGGTAGGCTGCTCTTATGATCGCCGTCGTCGTCGATGATGGGCGTCTTCGGTTAGTGGAGCGTCCGACCCCGGTACCTAGACCTGACGACGTTGTGGTCGAGGTGGCGTCGGCCGGCGTCAACGCTGCCGACCTGCTGCAGCGCAGTGGACACTATCCCGCGCCGTCGGGATCGCCGGCTGACGTACCAGGGCTCGAACTCGCTGGGGTCGTCACA
>DAIDHF010000149.1 GCA_027452005.1 Acidimicrobiales bacterium | reverse complement strand
GATATCGAACGCTGCTCGCCTTTCCGTTTTGGCCCGTCGTCGCTTCTCAGTCACGATCGAGTAGATCGCTCCTTCGTCGCTCCTAGATCCAAAACGCAAACGCTTCACGAGTTTTAGCAACTCCTGAAACGCGTTGAGCTCGTTTTCGACATTGTCCGGCAAAGTTTAAACGGTCATCGGTGGTAGCAGAATATGAACTGCTTGTGCATCGCCTACGCTTCTCAGCCTCGGCTTAGCTCCCGACTCACCCTGAGACGATTGACGTTGCTCAGGAAACCTTAGACTTCCGGCGTGCGGGGTTCTCACCCGCATTTATCGCTACTTATACCTGCATTCGCACTTGTAGTTCGTCCACACGTCCTCACGGTCGTGCTTCAGCCTACGCTACAACGCTCCCCTACCGATTAGTTGTCTAATCCCAAAGCTTCGGTTATACGCTTGAGCCCCGTTACATTTTCGGCGCCCCATCACTCGACTAGTGAGCTATTACGCACTCTTTTAAGGGTGGCTGCTTCTAAGCCAACCTCCTAGTTGTCTATGCGACGAGACTTCCTTTACCACTGAGCGTATATTAGGGACCTTAGCTGTTGATCTGGGCTGTTTCCCTTTTGACAATGGAGCTTATCCCCCACTGTCTGACTGCTGTGAAGTACACCTTGGTATTCGGAGTTTGATGGGGTTCGGTAATCTGGTAAGACCCCTAGCCCTGTCAGTGCTCTACCCCCAAGGTTTAACGCACAACGCTAGTCCTCAAACTATTTCGGGGAGAACCAGCTATCTCCGGGTTCGATTGGCTTTTCACCCCTATCCACAGCTCATCCAATGTTTTTTCAACAACAACAGGTTCGGGCCTCCACGTGAGGTTAATCACGCTTCACCCTGGCCATGGATAGATCACCCGGTTTCGGGTCTACTGCAACGGACAAATTCGCCCTATTCAGACTCGCTTTCGCTACGGCTCCGACTCAACGTCTTAACCAAGCCCGTTACAAGTAACTCGCAGGTTCATTCTTCAATAGGCACGCGATTAGCCTTGCTTGCGCATGGGCCTTTCACGGTTTGTAGGCATGCGGTTTCATGTTCTATTTCACTCCCCTACGGGGGTTCTTTTCACCTTTCCCTCACGGTA
>DAIDHF010000148.1 GCA_027452005.1 Acidimicrobiales bacterium | reverse complement strand
TCAGCCGCTTCATCGTCGGCTGGCAGGTCTCGACCAGCCTGCGCAGCGACATCGCCCTGGACGCGCTCGAGATGGCCATCCACTCGAGGCGGGTGGGCGAGCACAGTGAGTTGATCAACCACCACGACCGCGGAGTCCAATACGTCAGTTTTCGCTACGCGCACCGCCTCCTCGAGGCCGGCATTGAGGCGTCGGTCGGGAGCAAGGGTGACTGCCTATTTACCGGCTAATTCTGGTACCAATGACTAAAAAGTAGGCAGTTTACGCTTGCATGTGGGGACAGAGTCGATTACAGATGTTGCAGTGACGAACGCGGACCTTCACCTCGAGCGCAGAGCCGGCAGTTGGGCGTTGGCGGGCACGGGCGCGAGCCAGCTCGCGTTGGTGAACGACTATCTGGGTTACCTGTCGGACCGGAACTACTCGCCTCAGACGGTCCGCGTCTACGGCTTCTCGCTGCTGGCGTTCGGTCGGTGGTTGGTGACCCAGGACATCGCGCTCGAGTCGGTCACGACCGACGTGCTGCTTTGCTACCTGGCCGCGTGCCGACAGACGACGGTGCCCGGGCGTCCCGGCCCCAACGTGGTGCGCCTGGACGGTCGGCGCGCCGACGGGTACGCCGCGGCGACGCTCAACCATCGACTGGCGGTGATCGCGGGGCTGTTTGCGTTCCGCGTGATGCGCGACTCGCACGCCACCAACCCGGTGCCGAGGGGCAAGGAGGCGAGACGACTGTCCGCGGGCGAGCGCAACGGCCTGCTCGCCCACGTGGCGCGCCGGCCCACGCGCCGATCCGCGCTGCGACTGCGAGAGCCCCAGCGACTTCCCCGGGCGTTGGACCGTGACGAGGTCGTGGCGCTGGTGGGGAGCCTTCGAACCTGGCGCGACCGCGCCATCGCCGGCCTGATGGTCTACGGCGGACTGCGCGCCGGCGAGGTGCTGGCCCTCGAAGTCGCCGACGTGGATATCGGGGGACGATGGTTGCGCGTCACGGGCAAGGGATCCAAGGAGCGCCGCGTCCCGCTCGACGTCGACGTGGCGGGCGTCATCCAGACGTACCTGCTCTGCGAGCGCCCCGAGACGCAGACGCCCCGGCTGTTCGTGGTGGCCAAGGGCCCGACTCGCGGCCAACCACTTACGAGCGCGGGCCTGCGCACCATCTTTCGCTACCACCGGATGGTCGCGGGGGTTCCTGCCGGTCATCCGCACGCGCTGCGCCACACCTTCGCCAGCGCACTGGCCGAGGCGGGAGTGGATCTGGCCGTGATGCAAGCCCTGCTCGGTCACGCTCACGTCGACACCACCGCGCGTTACATCC
>DAIDHF010000147.1:794-1370 GCA_027452005.1 Acidimicrobiales bacterium | reverse complement strand
TAGTAATCGCGGATCAGCTATGCCGCGGTGAATACGTTCCCGGGCCTTGTACACACCGCCCGTCACACCATGGGAGTGGGCTGCACCAGAAGCCGGTAGTCTAACCGCAAGGGGGACGCCGACCACGGTGTGGTTCATGACTGGGGTGAAGTCGTAACAAGGTAGCCGTATCGGAAGGTGCGGCTGGATCACCTCCTTTCGAGCGACGATTCACCCCCGCAAGACGCCCACACAAGGCACCTGCATCCAGAGAAGACGGCGACGCCGTCGTGGTCCCGTTCCGGGGCTGTAGCTCAGCAGGGGGTCGTCGGTTCGATCCCGATCAGCTCCACCAAAGGCGATCCCCGGGCGCGCAGCGGTTGCGTGCGGTCGGCGGGAGGCAGCGGTTGACGCAGCAACGGGTCTGTAGCTCAGGTGGTTAGAGCGCACCCCTGATAAGGGTGAGGCCGGTGGTTCGAGTCCTCCCAGACCCACCATCGCTCTGGATGTTGCGCACACCCTTTCAGGATTTGAGCTGCCGGGCGTTGAGGCCTGGGCGGCGTTCTTTGACAACTTGGGTAGTGACAAGTGTCTTGA
>DAIDHF010000147.1:0-784 GCA_027452005.1 Acidimicrobiales bacterium | reverse complement strand
GTATGGCGGAAGTAGACCGGCCCTGAGGCGACTTGGGGTTATAGGGTCAAGCGATTAAGCGCATACGGTGGATGCCTTGGCGGTCAGAGGCGATGAAGGACGTGGCAGCCTGCGAAAAGCGTCGGGGAGTTGGCAGCAAGCATTGATCCGGCGATGTCCGAATGGGGAAACCCGGCCCGTATGGGTCATCCCACACTGAATCCATAGGTGTGGGAAGCGAACGCGGCGAACTGAAACATCTAAGTAGCTGCAGGAACAGAAATCAACCGAGATTCCCAAAGTAGTGGCGAGCGAAATGGGAAGAGCCTGCAACATTTAGCATTTGAGTTAGCGGAACAGTCTGGAAAGTCTGTCCATAGAGGGTGATAGGCCCGTACGCGAAAACTCGGATGTGGAACTGGGGTTGCGACAAGTAGGGCGGGACACGTGAAATCCTGTCTGAAGATGGGGGGACCATCCTCCAAGGCTAAATACTCGTAATCGACCGATAGTGAACCAGTACCGTGAGGGAAAGGCGAAAAGAACCCCGGGAGGGGAGTGAAATAGATCCTGAAACCGCATGCATACAAACAGTGGGAGCCTTGAAAGGGGTGACTGCGTACCTTTTGTATAATGGGTCAGCGACTTACATTCCGTGGCGAGCTTAACCGAATAGGGGAGGCGAAGCGAAAGCGAGTCTGAACAGGGCGTTCAGTCGCGGGGTGTAGACCCGAAACCAGATGAGCTATTCATGGCCAGGTTGAAGGCAGGGTAACACCTGCTGGAGGACCGAACCCACTAGTGT
>DAIDHF010000146.1 GCA_027452005.1 Acidimicrobiales bacterium | reverse complement strand
GGTCTTTGCTTTACTTTGCTCAAAAAGCGGACGAAGTTCCGGGTCTAATTCAACCAGTGGAACTTCCCAATTGATATGGCCATGCAATTCCGGAAAGAAATAGGAGAAGAATAGGTCGGGAAACCAACTCAGAAAATCTTTCCAAGCTGCATCAAAATGTCGTTTGAGATCGTCCGATGGTGGATTGTGATCAGCGAGAGCCATTATAATTCTCAACTTTGGTGCAGGAGATAGAAAAATTGAACTCTTTTGAGTCTACACCCCCGTCACACCAGAATAAACCCGAAAACAGACTGTCGGGTAAAAAAAATGTTTTAGTACCAAATTGGATGAACGAATACTCGAAGTGCAAGCGTTGGCTGTGGTTGGAAAGCGAGTTCGACAGCGGCCGTCCGACTCACCCGGTTGCCACGCAAGATCGGGGAATGGGAATTCGACTGCCCCGGCATGCTCATCCCGATCCCGGGAAATATTGTACACCGGACGGAAAGTAGTTTTCACAGATTCAGGAGTTCGGTCCAGGATGCGACTGTGCCAATGCGCTCAAGTAGTCTGTAAAGATGCCCGGTATCGACAATGGCGTTTAGTTGTTGCCCAACATCCTCAGAAGCAGCCCCGAACTTACCGTTCCCAAGCATCAGTACCGCATTCCTCAAAGCCTCCAATCGGCCTTTCTCCAGGCCTTTCTCCAGGCCTTCTTGCAGACCTTTCTCCAGGCCTTTCTGAATGCCGATGGTTTCGCCTTGCCCATAGCCATATCTCTCAATAAGGTTCATGACTGGCATTTGATTCTCCTTTCCCGCCTCTTTTAGTGCTTTCATCAATTTTATATCCAGTTCCTCAGGTAAAGTCATTAACTGCTCTACTATGCTCAACACTTTCCTTATTGTCTCAGTTGTTTCCCCTCCCTGCAAGATCGTTCGTATCAATTCAAACTTCTTCTGATATCGCGATTCGTGATCCGCATGGGTCTCGTGACTCCTCAAATGCGTCAATATCAACAGACTGATCGGACTCCCTATCTGCTCCAGTTCTGCTTCACGTCCGCGCCAATCTATCAATTTGATGACGCGATACTTGCACAACCGTACACAGCCAAACGTCTCTTCCCGATACTCACTCGGGCGATAACTCGGGCTTTCGTCCCCAAGCACTGCTATGTCGACCACTGGCTCATCCAGGTATTCACTCAGCCGATAGTTCATCTCATACATCCGCCGAGGCAACGTCGGATCGGGTTGATTCTGAAATTCGAGATGAATGATCAGGGACAGGCTCGTTCCATCACGCAAACGGACCCGAAGTAGTTTATCCGCAATCCGGGTCTTTGCTTTACTTTGCTCAAAAAGCGGACGAAGTTCCGGGTCTAATTCAACCAGTGGAACTTCCCAATTGATAT
>DAIDHF010000145.1 GCA_027452005.1 Acidimicrobiales bacterium | reverse complement strand
TCTTGGTGGACGCTCATCTGGATAGCTGGGTCTGGGCGGGTAGTGCTCGTCGCAGATGGAACGCCCACCGGGATGTATGAGGCTCCCCAGATTTAGTGGACACCCGATAAGCCCGACCTAAGCTGTCGGCAGAAGGGATGTCAACATGGGAGTAACCAGAAGAAGGTTTACGCTCGAGTTCAGGATCGAGGCAGCCCACAGGGTCATCGATTCCGACAGAAGCGTAGCTGAGGTGGCCAGGGACCTCTCCCTGGTAGAGCAGACGCTCGCCAAGTGGGTACGCGAGGAGAGACGGCGTATGGCTGCTGCTGCCGAAAAGGGAGAGGTACCACTTACCGCAGCTGAACGGGCCGAACTTACAAGGTTGCGCAAGCTGGTCGCCGAGCAGGAAAAGGATCTCGCCTTCCTGGGAAAAGCGGCCGCGTACTTCGCCGCGAATCCTCCAAAACAGAGCGGTACGCGCTGATGGAGGCGGAGTGCGCCAACTTCGAGATATCACGCATGGCAAGACTACTTGAGGTCTCTAGGTCAGGCTATTACCGCTGGCTGGCACATAAGGATCGGCCATCTGCTAGAAGAACACGCCGTGAGATGCTCGCAAAAAAGATCACAGCCATCCACACTGGCTCGGGTGGTACCTATGGAGTTCCACGGATCACCGCTGAGCTTGCTGACAAAGGAGAACAAGTGAGCCACAACACCGTTGCCGCCGTCATGGCTGACCTTGGCATCTGCGGCATCAGCCCAAGGACCTTCAAGGTTAGAACTACCGTGGCCAACTCTTCATACAGCTATCCCCCAGATCTGGTGAATCGCCGCTTCGACCAGGGAGCCTTGGATGCGGTGTGGACGTCCGACCTCACGTATTTGCGCACTGGAGATGGCTTCTGCTACCTCTGCGTGGTTAGAGACGAGCACTCTGCAAAGGTGCTTGGCTACTCGTTATCTACATCCATGGAGACAGAAATCGTGCTCGCGGCCCTCAATGCAGCTATCGCTGCGAGGAAAGGACGCGTACAAGGTGTCGTGTTCCACGTCGATCGCGGATCTCAATTTGGGGATTACCGCGTCGTGGAGCTCTGCAATAGATTCAAGATCTCAAGGTCGATGGGAGCCACTGGGTCGTGCTACGACCACGCAAGTATCGAGTCGTTCTGGTCGATCTTCAAGCACGAGTACTTCTACCGTCACGTCTTTGCCAACTTGAGTGAACTAAATGCGGGAGTAGCTAGCTACATCCGCTTCTACAACACCGAAAGGCGTCAGACAAAGACCAACTACATGAGTCCAGACGATTTTGAGATAGCATTGTCCAAAACTAAGCGCAGCGCCTAATCACGTGTCCATTTTTTCTGGGTAACCTCACGGATTCAGGGATAGCCCTATCAGCAGTCTCGTTTGTTTAATGTCGAGCGGTCTGCAATACGTAATATTACTAGTGTTG
>DAIDHF010000144.1 GCA_027452005.1 Acidimicrobiales bacterium | reverse complement strand
CTTAGCCACTATACTGAAAGGAAGAATATGGTAACTGACACACTTTATCAAACAGGGGGTGGCACTCATGTCAACTTCTAGCGGGCCGGTTACGGTCCCCGCAACTACTAGTGCCGTAACCCTCCTGGCTGCCAACCCCAAGAGGTCAAATGCGGCTATCTATAATGGAGGGACCGGGACTCTTTATGTGTCTCTCGGCACCACAGTGTCATCCAGTGTTTTTACCATTGCGATGGTTGCTGGCTCATATTACGAGTTGCCCAACGGAGGCAATAGTGGGGTATATAGTGGGGTTATCACTGGGGTCTGGTCTGCTACAGGAGGTACAGGGGCCAACGTAACGGAGTTGACCTAATGCCCTATTATCCGCCATCGGGTGGCGGAGGTGGCGGTAGCGTCTCCAAGTACGCCACAACCATAGGCGATGGCTCGACTCTTGTCTACACGGTCACCCACAGCCTCAACACCAGCGACATTAGCGTGGCCGTCTGGGAGCTAACCACCCCTTTTGAGTTGGTGTTCCCGACCGTCGCCATTGCAACAGTAAACTCGATCACGGTCACTTTCTCAAGTGCCCCTGCATCTAACTCAATGAGAGTGGTGGTTTTTGGATGACGAAATTTTTAGACGTAGTAGCCGTAACGGGCGCATCAACCCAGTCAACGGTAGACGAAAACAGCGCTCAGACTGGCTATCTGGTGGTGAACCCGACGACCCTAACAGCAACAGGGACCCTCAGTGCTACGAACGCGTTCAACGTCCTCTCAGGCTCTACTGCCAGCCAAACAGCCACACTACCTGCCGCGGCCACCGCTAACCAGCAACTGATTGTGAGCAACCAGGCGACTGTGACGTGGACTCTCGCACCCAATACAGGAGCCACAATCTCAGGACAGTCTAGCCGAACTTTACAGCCGAATGAGACCGTGATCCTCCAAGCGAACGCGGCCACCCCGACCTTGTGGAATATTCTTAGCTGGTGGGGTAGTGATAATCCGGTCGTGATCGGGTCTATCCAAATCGGAGCCTCGGGCAAAGAGGTCATCATCACGCCTGGCCTGATCTCGATGGCTTATAACGGGAGCGGGGAAGGCCAGTTCAGCCTGTACCCCCTAGGTGGCACGCCAGCAGGTGGAGTCGGCTTTTACGGCACTGCCGGTGCAGCTTTCTTAGTAGGTCCAGGGAGCTTGCCGAACTGGTTTTATCTGCAAGCCAATTCAGCCGGGAACGCGATATTCGAGATTGATAACACCAGCACCAGCACCAATACCGCTCCCTTGTTGGTCTGCCATAGCTACGTGTCAGGAAACCCTGAGATGATCGTAGACAGTAAGGCCCAGGTGAATGCAGTAGGTCTCTACGGTTTCGCCGGTGCTCCCCTGGCCGCGGTCACCTACGCCCCGGCTACTGCCTCGACCTACACTACCTCTAGCACTACTCTTGGAGCGATAGATAGTACTAACCTAACGATCACCCACATAGCC
>DAIDHF010000143.1 GCA_027452005.1 Acidimicrobiales bacterium | reverse complement strand
GTACGGCATAGTTTTGAGATTTGCCTGGGTTACTCCCCCTATTTAGCGGACCAGCCATCTTTAGCGATTTGGTCGCCCACACTTAGGCAATAGGGGCAACTGGCCACAACGTCTCAATGGCTGTAGTTTTCGAGCTGTCACCGCTACTTTAGAGGTGCTAGCTCAACTCCCCGCCTGGACTCATCAGGTGAGTTTTCAAAGCAGCGACTGGGCTATATTGCCTGTCGGCACTAAGCACTCCCCCGCCAGACGCACTAGTGCGGTAGCCCAAGAACTACAGGTTTTCGACGACTGGAATCGGGAAAATAACGATGAATTAAATCTCAACGTTACAGCCGAGAAGGTCGCGCAGAGACGAGGCATATCGTACTCAGAAGCACTTACCGTGGCCAAATAAGCACCTAGGCGAGCGAAAGAACGGGATTGTAACCAAATTGCAACGCTTTAGCCCGCAGAAGTGCTTCCAAATCACCATAACTAATATGACGAGTTTTTTTCAAGAGAAAGGGAAAAAAATATGAATAATTCAAACCCCGACGAAGTGGACCCAAACCCCGACGAAGTGGATCCAAAGCTCGACGAAGTGGATCCAAAGCTCGAAAATGTGCAGATGTTGCTCTCAGGGGTCGACGACTCAATATTGGGACAGCCCAAGGCGATTGTGTATGACCATGTCGGTGAGGACGACCCGGCGACCGAGATTGGGATATGGAAAGCCCAAGATCCGCGGGACTCCCAGGACTTCGCCCAGCTAGTCAAGTGGGTAGATGAGGTGGTGGTCCACTTTGAGTTAGAGGCCTATATCCCGCCGTGTTGGTGGCGACACGCGGCAATAACCCAGGAGCTCAAGTCCTTATGGGCGCTCGGTGGGAACGGGAACTTTAATATCAAGTGGTTAGAGGCGCTACACGCGTCCATCAACCGCATAATTGGCCGCCACGACTGGGGCTGGAACAGCCAGAACTGTGGGATGAATTCAGGCCACACTAGCGGTAAGGCTCTAGAGTGGCGCACAGATACCTCCGGCCAACACCGTCACAACTTGGATCAGGTCGAATATGATGTCGACATTGTGGACGAAGCGGAGGCAATACTCAACGCTCTCAATAGGCGGGCCACTCAAGCCCGTCTCAAGAAAGACCAGAGCCTCGAGTTCCCCGAGGAGCCTATGGAAGACACAGACAACTAATTTTACTCCCTCCAACCCCAAAACAAGACAACACAACAAGAAAGGTCATCATGGAAAACTACAACGAAGAAATACACCCAGCAGTCCAAAGATTATTGGATGGCGTGTGCGAACGAGAGCAAGCTACCAGACAATCTAATGAGCCAACGCAAAGCTTTCAACCACTAGTACCGCGTGAGTCCATGTCGCCAGCGGGGAAAAGGATGTTCGAACGGGTGAATCACCTTCTAGAAACAGATGACCCGGCGCTCTATATATCCAACCCAATCCCCCCTGCTAGTGCTAGCTCCACTGAAAAGACAAAAGCTGGCTTGGCACTCAAGCCCGACCCACAGCGTGAGCAAGTTCTAATGACCTACGACAGGGCTGTAGGTAAGCGGGT
>DAIDHF010000142.1 GCA_027452005.1 Acidimicrobiales bacterium | reverse complement strand
AGGGGAGCCAATAGAACAGATAGGCCAGTCAAGTGGCGTACCTAGCTATCTCTACACCGATCAACTGGGGTCGGTTGAAATGGAGGCTAACCAATCAGGCAATATAACCGCCACACAGAGCTATAGCCCTTATGGAACAGTGTCTACCTCAACTTACGTTTCGTCTGTTCCAGTAGCAAGCAAAGCCAACTTGCATCCGCAATTCATATGTCATTTAGATTTCACTTGGTAGGAGACATCGGGTGCATTTGATTTGGAATGCTGGCGTCTGTCGGAAGGACAGGTTGGTGAACTGATTTCAGGGTGTAATCCGGGTAGTCCGTGGGAACAAAATGTTCATCTATGAGATTGGATCGATTGGCCCCGATGGACCGGTCAGTTTCATGCGTAATGAGCACTTGCCCCATTCATACCGAACTCAAGAAAGCTTCCAGACAAGGACATGACGACTTTGAAGCTACGGCATTACGATGATCGGAAGACGACTGTGGATGGAAAACGGTTATCGAATCGGCTGGTAAATCACAGACATGGCAAATGGCTTCGACGGTGTCGTGTTGCCGTAATACTGATCGTTCTGCTCGCTATGCCTGTCATAGTCGTGTATTGGATCGGAGATCACGTTGATTCTGGTGAGCCATGGATATACTACTTTGGTAACGCGCAATCCAAATTAGATATGCTCAACGTACTTTTTAACGCCAATACTAGTTTGCAAAATGATGATACCTACGCGTCGCTGAAGACGAAACAGCTACTCCATCCGAAATTGATTGCTTCTCCAATACCAGATACTTGTAGCAGTATTCCTCGTAATCTGAGGGGTCAGCTTGAGACATGTTACGTCGTGGGAAACTCTCCAAATTACTCCTTCATCGAAGCGTGTGAGCAGTCGAAGACGAAAATCAGTTGGGTAGTTTCAAAGACTTCGCGGGGTCCAACGTGGTACGGAATTAAACGAACAGGAGGATGTCCTGTACTTGGCGATCCCGGAAGTATCGCTAACAAGCCAAAGCAGAGCGCGACCTGGAGCCGGAATGGGTTTCCTTCTCAGTAAGGAGGCTTGTGGCTTCCCATGCCAGTCTTGATCTCGACTGTGGCGGTCCCACCTACATGAACAACCGCGGCCAATGTGCACCAGAAGATTGCTTGCTCAACGCTTCGGTGACTTGTCGGATGACTCGGGCAAAAATCTGACCTGTGGCAGATCTGGCAGGCCGGTTCAGGTAGTTAGCAAGGGTCGGCTATGGAGCCTATAGCATTTGTGCCGTCGATCTTCGGTGTCGATATCGAAAATGAGCATGCGGCCACAACTTGATCCTGAGGTTCGCTATACAGCCCCAGCAGAAATTGCTGGCGAAATAGCCTGTCCGCTGATCGAAATAGCACTAGAGACAGTAGAAGTAAAGCTTTCTAGCCACCTGCATCTTGCCGATAAACTTGTCGTCACCTACCGGCCCGTCTTCAGCGATTAGGTACGGAATTTCATAAATTTTGTGTAATCAACGCACCTTGGCCGCATTTAGTATTTCTCGAAACTTGTCGCTGTAAAGAGGAGGAATTACGTATCG
>DAIDHF010000141.1 GCA_027452005.1 Acidimicrobiales bacterium | reverse complement strand
AAAGAGCTTGCGAGGCTTAGAACGCCTTATAGGCGCCTTTCGTAGGCGACACGGTCCTTGGCACCTTTGGTGCTGCGGGGCCGTGTCCTCAGGGTTGACCAGAGACGTCAGTGTACTCCGAGCACTGTACTCCGAGCAACGCCAACAGCGGAGCTTCCCAGGAAGGACCTATTCGCGTGGGCTGTGAGACTTTTCTATGCGTATTCAAGTCGAACACCGACACGGCCGACGCATAACATGGCTGACAGGAAACCTACGTCACGTGCCATTTACACCAGCAGCGAGACGCGACCCCCAGTCCTCCTCGGCAGTATCAACTTTGTCAGTCACCCGCTTCTTTGGCAACCTCGCACATCAGTTCTCGAATGACCCTCTTCGTGTAGATTCGGTTGCGCAATGTCGAAAATACCAGGACCGATAGGCTGGGAGTTGGATCAGTGAAATCGACGCTATACCGATTTCCGTTCAATTTGATTCGAAGTGACCCGTAGAGTGTGAACCAATTAGAATGAATTTCAGCGTCTGCAATTGGAGCCGAATCAATGATCGCTCCAGATGCGTTCTTAAGGATTAACAAGTTGCTCTCCAAGACGACGCTTCCCCAAAGTGCCTTTAGCCTAAGTCCAGAAGAAATATGCGCACTACGAGCTTCGTACATTCAGCCGCTATTTCCTAATCTACTGTCGCCCTATGGAAGTAATATTTCGGCAATGTCGCGAGCTAAACCCGTCGCTTTTTTGGTGTTTGTCCAAACATCAGCTGCTATGGCTCCAAGGCCAAGATCAGCGTTTAAAGTGTGTACTGGACAACCTTGATATTCACCTTTACAGACTGCTCCTCCAATGTCGCCAGAACCCTGGACACAAAAGAAGGGTCCCAAGATCGCATCGACATTGCTGGCATCGGTTGACCATATTGATCCGTAGCTAATTGAAATACCTAGTCCTATTCCATGACCCGTTGTCTTGGTGTAAAGGGATCCTCCATTGAGATCTCTTACATGGCATAGTTCTGCGGTTATTGTCCATATCACTCCTAGTGTCCCGGACACGCACTCACCAGACACAAGAAGTCCATTTGGATCCTTACTATTGATCGGATCACCTGCAGCGTAGCTATAGGGCTGATGTGATGATTCCACATCAGCATCCACACTCGTAAACTGCCCCGTCTGCGGATCATAGTAGCGATTGATCAGATAGATCAGACCCGTCGGATCGGTGTATCCCCCGGCGAACCCGAAAGGCGTTGTCACGGCTCCTGTCTGCGATGCGAGCGAGCCGTATTGTGAATACGACTGCGTCCCCGTCACATTCCCTGAATCATCGGCCTCCATGACGACCGAGCCCAGTTGGTCGGTATAGAGATACGTTGCCGCACCGGTCGACTGGTTCACTTGCTCAATCGGCGCTCCACTCGGACCATAGACGTAGTAGTTAGAGCCATCGCCCAGTAGTTGGTCTGAAGTACTCCAGGTGTAGTTTTGGGTAATTCCGTTCGTGGTAGCAGACATTCTGAGATTTTGGGCGTTGTAGCTATAAGTGGCACTAGTTGAGGAGGACATATAGCTAGTCATCTGATTATTAGAGTTGAATCCATAGG
>DAIDHF010000140.1 GCA_027452005.1 Acidimicrobiales bacterium | reverse complement strand
GGGTTGTTGGAACCCAACTAGATCCACTGTTGGAAGTAGTCCAGGTAAGAGCCTGGGACACTTGGGGGGATGATGAGTCCCCAAATACCCCATTGAGTGACTCTCCAACAGCTACGCAACTTGACGGCGAGGTGATGGCCTATTCTTAGTATTTTCCTGTGGCATAACTCTATTATCCTTTCAAAGGTCTGAAGTCTCGAATTTTTCCTAGGCGATTCAAAATCACGACCGGGTAACAAGAACGACGGTGCCCACGTCGAGCAGAAAAACTGGACCCATGTCCGCGAGCTCGTTGGCTACCTATGATTCGACACTGAAGCTGAGCTTACATTGGAGGTGGCCCTGCTATCGAAGAGCCGCGCAGAGTCTCCCTTCTCCTCCATAACGTGATGTGTACGGCTAACATTACCGATGCAATTCCTAGGAAAATGCCGGAGGGGAAAAGGGCGACGGAGTATGAGAGTCCGATTACGACTAGTATGGCGCCAATGAGAAGACTGGGTAGTACCGATAACACGAATATTACAATATTGACGCCTCCACTTTTATGAACACCTTGCCAGTCATTTGTGAATTGCACATTGTTTGGAACCAGCAACTTTTCACAAATTTCAGTCATGATTATACCAAATACCACTAGACCAGGCGCAATCTGCCAATACTTCAGACCTATTGCAGTGACTGCTCCAAGTAGTAATACTAAAATACTTAGTCCGCGCAAACTATTTCTGGGTAGTCGCGAGGACAAGTCAAAATGAGTCGGTGCAATAGTAGTGCTACTCGCACATGAGGGTACATTAGGCATCTCATTACCATTAGTCGTCAACAAATCGTTATTAAGCAAATCAATTTCAACGACAAGTTTATTCGAAAGGTGAATGGACAATTTATTGTTGGCAGCCAGCTCTATACTTAACTCGCTAAGAGGAAATCTATAACACGGGACAGGGTATATCCACGTAATTCCGGTGCGTCCAATATAGAGAAAAGCCGAATCTCTGCTAATCACAAACGCGTATCGTTGCCCAAATCGGTTAACTACTCCAATACCAATTATATGACCTCTAGGACGCGAAAATGGCCTCAATGCATATTTTCGAGGAAATCCTACCCCTTCTGAATCTATCCTTACAAAAAGCTTGTACACAAAAAAAAGGAACATACCGCCTAATGTAAAAATTAACAAGCAGAGGAAGGAGACGACGACATCTACCACCCCTACTTGGGTCATTTTATTTGCCCATACCTGAATCCCATTTGCAAAATCCTAAAAACCAAGCGAATTTAGCCATCCGTGGCAATGTTTAGGCCTCTTGCTGGACTTACAAGAAGTATGTATCTTACTTTTATTAAAATATTCCGCAACCCCAGCCGTTGCTCCTCCAATAGTAGTCACCCCTCCACCTCCAATAGTTCCTGCGCCGATCAGTATTCCCCCAACGTCGGTTCCCCCTTCCCCGGCAATTACTGGTAGAAGACCAAGTGCTGCTCCTCCAATCACGGCACCACCTCCCACAACCACTCCAATCGTCGCTACATCAACTCCAATATTTTCCCATGTACATGGTGACCAACTAAATGGATTCCACCAACTCAGTCCAAGCGGATCGCGAAACGCAATAGGATTGTTATTTGCATAATCATATCGCTGCTTCGAAATTTGAAGAAGCGGATCCACACTCAAGAACTGCCCCGTTCCTGGGTCATAGTAGCGGTTGACTAAATAATAGAGTCCACTTGGGTCTTGGTAGTATCCCTGATACCCAAATGGTGTGGTCATGTT
>DAIDHF010000139.1 GCA_027452005.1 Acidimicrobiales bacterium | reverse complement strand
AAGATTGCAAACGATCTTTCCAGTTCCTACAGCCCAACCAAGATGCGAAAGTACACCTCACCTAAGGTATTGATAATCGATGAAATGGGATATAGGCCACTTGATCGAATGGCAGCGAATTATTTCTTTGACATTATCTCCGCCAGATACGAAACGGGAACAGTAATCCTTAGTTCCAATAAGGGCTTTTCCGAGTGGGGCGATCTGTTCTCAGATCAAGTACTAAGTACTGCAATTTTAGACAGACTGTTACACCACTGCCACGTTATAAACATCAAGGGCAACAGCTACCGGCTCAAGGATCGAATCAAACAAGGAATCTATACCAATCCACAAACTGGCGACAACGCCAAGAAAGGTGAAGAGGTGGGAAAATGAAAACTCGAAGTCACCACTTGCGCTACCTAAGCGAACCTGATCCGGTCTCAAATGATTTCCAATCGGTTCGGGGGTTACAAATTCCGAAGAACCAATACCTATTTCATAACGTTACAGAACTATCTCAGCTGGGATCACTAGAGCGAACCCGAGAACCATTTCATAACGTTACGGAACTATCTCAGCTGAGAACTGAACAGAGAGGAGAACCCATTGTGTAACGTTACGGAACTACCTATCTCAAAGATCTGCGAGAGAGTAGGGTGTGATCAAATACTTCCGGAACATTGCATAGGAAGGCCGCAAAGGTACTGCTCAGCAGCTTGTCGTATGGCAGCTCATAGACAAAGGAAAAGAGGTCCGATTAGAGCAGAGGTACATTTTGGTTCTGCAACTACCCGGAGTCGACCAGAGGAGCGATCCTGGATGGTCAAGTTACTTCGGGATAATGAAGAAGTGATAGTCACCTTCGGTCAAACTAGAGATGCTGCAGAGCGTCTTACTGCTCGGCTAAACGAATTTCTCAACTGAGATTTTCAGATCCACGGTGTCTTAGAAATGAGACACTTTTACTGACACCAACAACTACTATTGAACTCAATTAGGTGGGTCAATTTTAAACCGCTGATGTGGGTCAAAAAAACGTCGCTGTTTACACTCCGCGATGCAGTCATCGAGCGATGGAGAGATAAGCCTGCAATCATATTTGGGACATGGCGAGTAAATCGACCTCTTGGAACAGCAGCGCGTCTTATTTGGGACACGAAAGGTACGCTCGGCATGGGGGATCTATCAATCCCATGGAAGCCTAGCGACCAAGAAATATATATAATCGGAAGTGGTTTCACTGGTCGTCGCACGTCCAATGTACTTTGTTTCGCTCCGGTGCAAGCGTCGGCTAAAAATGGGCGCGTGCATCCCCATCAGAAGCCAGTTCCTCTGCTGCTCGATCTCTTACGCAAGTGTCTCGCGGGCACCATTGCAGATCCGTTCGCTGGCTCCGGGTCAACCCTTGTGGCCGCGAAATCATTAGGCAGAAGGGCTATCGGAATCGAAATCGACGAACGCTATTGCGAGATCGCAGCCCGGCGATGTGCACAGGAGTATTTACCGTTATTCGGGGACGATCATGTGGGGTGGACGAAGGACGGCGCTTCATAGGAGTAGAGCTGGAACCTCGCCATGTCGAACTGTCGAGACATAGACTTCGAGCGCACCTTTCAACCAAAAAGTTTGAGCCGATAAGGTCGTCTCGGGCTGGCTAAAATCGATAGATAGATTTGGTTGGCATTGTCGGCCCGTATACGGCGTTCCAGCGATGGTTTCCACTTTGGAACCAGTTGTTCCAAATATTGCCAAAGAAAATCCCTCTCCTTTGGGATACAAAGTGGGATCCCGCCCCTTGTCAGATAATCCCCAGCCGTGTGCACCAACCAGCCAAAGCCCACTAGTACCACCAGCCAAAGCCCACTAAAAGAATGACTGGGGTAAAAGAATTCGGCCACGGCTCCCATGACAGACAACATGAGCATCGCCACTGGAGCGTCCCCGCCAGTGAAACCAGACGCTCTTTTAGAAACTCGACAGCGACACCACGGGCTGTCAATGACTGCACGAGGTGGAGAAGGTCGCCGAGATTCCGTG
>DAIDHF010000138.1 GCA_027452005.1 Acidimicrobiales bacterium | reverse complement strand
AGCTATAGCCCTTATGGATCAGTGTCTTCCACAACTGGGACGTGGACAACGCCCTTTGGGTTTGCTGGGGGATATAGCGATCCCACAGGCCTGATCTATTTGATCAACCGATACTACGACCCGGCGACGGGGCAGTTCGTTACTTTCGATCTTGCATATCAAGAGAGGAAGGAAGCGAACCTGTACGCATCTGATGATCCCATCAATATCGCAGATCCATCTGGCATGAGTGTCTTCTTTCCAAACCCGTGTTGGTCAATCCCGCATTGCACCGCGTGTCAACAACGAGGTAAACATCTTCGATGGTGCACGGGCCATCCTAATGCAAACGAAGCGCCTGATGGATTGCAGTGCCCCGGCAACTACAGCTCGTTTAGTCTTCCTGCACTGGTGTGGGTTTCACTAGCTGCTGGGTTGCTTTGCCTAACCGGTGTTGGAACGCCAGTGTGCATTGCTGGTGTTGTGGCTGTAACGGTTTACACAGGATACTCGGACGTCAAAAATCATTGCCCCGATTATGTGATGGCAACTGATGTAGAGCTCTCCGCTTTGTCCGGAGGAATCAAAGTCATCAGAAAGGCCTTCACAGGAAGTCTTGCAGCAGGAAGCAGAATAGTCTATGAGATGAGCACTGATGGCCCAGTAACGGCAGCTGGTACGGCAGGTTCGCTGAGGTTGACGTCCAGTAGCTGTTGCGGCGGATAATCATGGGAAAGAAAGCAGGAGAGGTAGAGACTTTTCAGAGCACTAGGCAACTGAGAATTAATGTATCGGTCATGGCAATAACAATTGTGATGTATGTCTTGATGAGTATATCAATAATGCACACGGCGTCCTGGTTTCTAAGTTTCACGTCGTCCTTAATAGTGGTGTCTCTAGTTGGATGTGTGAGAGCAATCAAGTATGCCAAAGTGTGTGTGCAATTCGACTCGCTGAAATACGCCACTATGGTGCGGACGCGAGTTTGGAAGAAAACGGACCTGGACTCGGTGTGCGTCGAAACGCGGAATAGGGGAGCTCGAAAGTTCGATCAGCCAATTCTGAAGCTCAAGAACGGTAGGAAGATCGCACTTGCAGACTTTTCAGTATCAGTCAATGACAATAGGAGGGTCGATGGATTTAATTTCAGAGGAGAAATGGAAGATTTGGTAAGTGCAATCGCGAGTTGGTTGAGCACATGACCCATGGGGTAAAGAAATGCGATCACGCCGTCCATTCGTACTTGATCAACCGCTAAATTGTAGCAGGAATGATGGTTAAGGCGTTGCTGTCTCCGAAGCCTTGGAAGGCCACTTAGGGGTTGCTGCCGTTTTCGATGCTGAGTGCCTACTAGTAGCCATATGGAGTCGAATCCAGCGTCAATGATTAATGCATAGGAGAATGAAGCTACGAGAGTTGGCACAAGGGCTTAGACGAACCAAGTGGACAGATCGGGTAGCCGCCAGATCGCATACGGAGTACGAAAACACCCCGTCGCGCAATATTTCTTCCCCGTCGATCCGAAAAGCGAACCCGCAGCGTGACACCGTTACATATGGATTACTCGCGTGATTCCTCACATGACTACATATACGGGCCGTCGGGTGTTCCCATAAAGCAAGTGGGCTGGTGGATCCCATTTATCAGTCAACCCTCTATGTTGGTATTTCGTCCTTCACGACATCGCTGCCATAACTTGATTGGCAGATACCTTTAATGGCTCTGGAGTGGGAACCAAAGGACACAACCTATCAACTTTACGTAATAGTTATTGTGGCCAGTATATCGGTAGGCATGAGATACTATAGTTTTCAGTGGTAGTGTGCAAGGATCGATCCGAGCGAATTCTAGAGCGGGCTCGAAACGACCTAGTCCATCCAAATAGCCTAGGTAGCAATTTCACCCTCAACCAAGATGGAAATATCACCGGGATAACCTTCTCAAAGGGTTTTCAACAATAGAGTCCCTATCATATTAGAGAGACCCACTAGGGCTAGTTAGCAACCTAACCCAAAGTGGTAGTTTGCTAGGAAACAGCCTGGTAAAGTA
>DAIDHF010000137.1 GCA_027452005.1 Acidimicrobiales bacterium | reverse complement strand
CCTTCCGTCGCTTCGTTCGGCATGTAGGTGTCCATCGACACCATCCAGCCACGCATGCCCTGGGAAAGATCGCCACCTAGCAAGCGCTCGACCAGGACGCGCTCGACAACCTTATCCAAGTGCCAGCGCGGGCACTTGTTATCGACACAAACTGACTTTGGTATCCATCCGCGTAGGCGACGGTCGGCGCAATCAACAGCGACGTTCTCGAACGTTAGCGTTATCTCCCACGCCTTGCTCGTCTCCCCAGTAATCAGGTGGCCGATGTAGAGCATCTCCGCGCCGGGGTTCGACTTGTCAAAATATCCGTATATGCGTTCGACCCCGCGCTCAATAAATGGCTTACCAACGCCCGTAATTTCGACCGGCTCGGTCATAGGTGGCACCTTTACGACGGCACCGATGAAAATTTGCGAAGTAGGGCCGACGATGGCGCGCTTCCCTCCTTTGGTCACGATCAGACGCGGTGCGCTCATAGTAGGCCAGCCTCGGCGCTAGTGTCTACGTCGTAGCTCTCCCAGACTAGCTCGTCTCGTGCCATCGTCCAACAAGCACGCCACACGTGAGGGTAACCTATCCAGACAACGAGCACGACAACGCCCAAGATCAGCTCATCGAGGCCAAAATCAAATGGACTAGCCTTGACAATTAGCCCGACGATCATTAGACGCTTTAGCCAGCCTGGAAGGTCCGGGGAACGGCCTAGCTTTTTGATTGCCCTACTCACGACTATAGCGTGATACGATATGCCTAGTTCTCCTTGTCTCATTTAGTCCCTCGCTTGCTCAAAATAGGGTGTTACCAGCCCAACAAAACAGATCATAGCTACAACCACCCAGAACAGCTTAGCCCAGTAGTCGGATATGCCAACGTGGTTGATATAGTAGACGGCCACGATGATTGAGTAGACTTGAGCAATCATTTTCGATATTCGGCTAAACCGGGACTTGGTCATATTTTCACCATCCCCTCAGCCTCGGGGTTGAACCCCTCTGGGAAGATCGTGTCGTCGTCGTACTTGGCCAGGTACAGATATGCCCTCGACAAGTCAGCTCGGAACAAATTCGCCCTCGCCAGATATGCCTTAGACAAATTGGCATTTATCACATAGGCACCGGACAAACTAGCATCGTACAGATATGCCTCACCCAGATTAGCGCCAGATAGATCGGACTGGCGTAGATCTGCCCGAGACAGATTCGCTTCGCTAAGATCAATCCCCGACAGATCGGTCCACGACAGATCGGTCCAATACAGATAGGCCTTGGACAGATCGGCCCACGACAGATCGGCTCGGGTTAGCTCGGCATACGACAGATCGGCTCGGGTTAGCTCGGCATACGACAGATCGACGTGGTGCAGACTAGCCCCCCTCAGACTCTCGCCACGGGCCACGGTCTCGATTACCTCGTCCCTGGTCATGCCCACACCTCGATAACGTCATTATATACCGGATGATAGGTCCACGATACTAGCCTACCGGACGGGTCGGGGTACACGCCCGGAATGACATCATTCCACGACATAAGCGGCATGATGCCACATTCCCGCGCTAGTTCAATACCCGCGTCATGCACGTCCACGGACTCGCTAGCAATCTCCCACACATCGTTAAGCGATATAGTCTGCATGGCTTGCGTAACCACTTCAAGCTCGTCGCGTAACTTGATTTCCAGCCTCGACAACAGCGCTTTTAGTTCGCCGTCCATGTAGTACCAGAGTTTCTCTAGGTCCTCGTTATCGTCGCCGGTGCGTTTGACAGCGACACCTCTCAAGCCGCACCAGCGCTCGCCACACTCGCCACATTCATCAGCGCGGGCAGGTGGCTGGCACGCGGTCCCGTCTGGATACCATAGGTGAAGGGCACTCTCTCCTATGTCGAGGATTAGGTTAGCTTCCGGCCCCTCGCTTCGTAGACAGGTTGGGTCGTCCTCTAAGACCCCGAGAACGTCCCAGTATTGCTCGATAGCTCGCTCAAGGCTGTAGGGTGAAACTTCGTAAGTTTGCATTTTCTTATTCTCCTTTGTTGTTGTCGGTCGGTAAGTCTTCATAACGTCGGGCGAACTGGCCAAACTCGTCTAGCCAGGTCTCGGTCTCCTCATCCCAGGAGCCGCCCTCTCGGGTTGAGATATAGTC
>DAIDHF010000136.1 GCA_027452005.1 Acidimicrobiales bacterium | reverse complement strand
GCTGAGAAGAGCTCTCTGGTAGAGGCCAGCAGGAAGCTGGTGGCTTCAGCCATCAGAGGACGTCACGAACCCAGAAGGAAAAGGAGTTGGAGGTATGCCCTACGACATCACTGAATGAACCTGCTCCATTTTCCGGACGGCTCACTCTTATCAAAATAAAGGAGATATTAAAGTGGAGCAGGTCCACACTTACTATGTCTATATCACCTAGTCCTCAGTTCCTCAACTGCTAGAAGGTGGAACTAATTTCTACGTTTATGAACCCTCGAGAGCCAATGGAACAGATAAGCCAGTCAACCGGCGTACCTGGCTATCTCTACACCGATCAACTGGGGTCGGTTGTAACGGAGGCAGACCAATCAGGTAATATAACCGCTACACAGAGCTATAGCCCTTATGGAACAGTGTCCTCCCACGTAGGTGATTTCATAATCGTGACTGCAAACTTCTTTGCCAGTGGTCTATTGACCGCAA
The DNA here is from genome assembly GCA_027452005.1 of Acidimicrobiales bacterium. Taxonomy (GTDB): domain Bacteria; phylum Actinomycetota; class Acidimicrobiia; order Acidimicrobiales; family JAKAVM01; genus JAKAVM01. The sequence continues at coordinate 1,667 of DAIDHF010000136.1, read as the reverse complement.
AAGGTATCACGGCACTTGGTCTATCTCACTTGGGAGCACCCATCTCATTCGGGGTCTCAAGTGGAGAAGGATGGCTTACTTTTCAAGCTCAGTCGGATTTCAACAAAACTTTGAAAACCGATATTTCAATAGGATTGGATGGTTAGTGCCCTATAATAAAGCGATTTACGGGTGCAAGTCTATGATCAATCTGCGACGGCGAATATTCCGAGCAGGCTGAAATTGGATCCAAGATTACATGATTACTCTGAGAAAGTAGTTACTCCAATAACTACCACAAGGATGTACTGTTGCTTCTTCTCGAGTAATAATTTGGATCAGCAAGTAAGGAGGACACCGGTTTGAGTACCTGGATATTATTTGAATTCACGCTTTCGTGAGAGTGGAAATCGGCAGGTACGCATGCTTAAGATAGGGATTTCCCTTCAATGAGAAACCGAAGACAGTTTGCTTGGAGGGCAATCCCATGGGTTCTGACCATTGGTACGATGATCTTAGTCTTGGCTGTCGCGATTGGCGCAAGAGCTTCTCAACCTTCTGGCTCAAGTGCATCCGCATTTATAGATTCATCGCAGCCCAGTTCGTATGGTGGCTGGACTCCGACTCCCACTGTGGCTTATCCCGGTGAACTATTGGCGGCTAAAAGAAGCTGCAACCCGGTGATTATTAACGATTTGCGGGAAATTTCTAACGTTCCTTCTAAAGTGAGTTCGCAAATCAGGTTGAACATTCCATCATTTTCAATTCCAAAACTTTCGGCGTCAAGATGGCAGGTGATAGGCGCTGATATTCGGGGTCCAATTGTCCTTCTCAATTATGTTTATTCAAGTGAATCTGTAACCGGTGAGATTCAATGTCTTGCCCGAACAGGAAGAAAGTCGAGGATTGGCGAGGTTTTAGGGAATGAGCCGACAATCAGTTGTTGTGGCGACGATTTTGGACAGATATTTGTCCAGCTTTCGGCCAATGGGTTAAGCGTTGCGGTTGGACCGATTTCGTATCTGATTCATGGAGGTACAAATTTGGGCCGTGTAGATAGAGTATCACTTGTCTTATCGGATGGGACTCATGTCACGGCCACTGTCGCGAATGGCTTCTATCTTGCTTGGTGGCCGGGTAAGGAGAACTTAATTCGAGCCACAATTTCACTTCCACAGGGTACGCAATCCGTGACCACCGGCTAGTGAAATTTGCCTAAAAGGTAGCGAAGCAAATAATTCTACGTACACGCACTCATCGGTAAGTGCCGTTGACTTTGGGAACTCTCTGGATGGACCTGCTCTATTTTCCGAACAGCTCGCTTTTAGTAAAATAAAGGAGATACGAAAATGGAAAACAGGAAAAAGAAGGTTTACACCTCCGAATTCAAGGCTGATGCAGTGAACTTAGCTGAGTCGAGTCCAAAACCTGTAACTTAGGTTGCAAAAGAACTTGGCATTTGAGTCGCAGTACTTAGAAACTGGATTTATGATTCCAGGAGTACACGAGGGATGAAGAGCAAACTCAATGAGAATTTTAGCCTTGAGGAGAGAAGTAAAGTTCAGGAGAAAGAGATCGCCGAACTTAGAATGGAGAAAGAAATCTTAAAACGATTTTCGGTCTTCTGGGTGAAGAAGATAGGCGGGAAATGACCTACCGCTTCATCGATTCTGAGAAGGCCGAGTTTT
>DAIDHF010000135.1:274-2149 GCA_027452005.1 Acidimicrobiales bacterium | reverse complement strand
GGTTTTGGCTGGTGGGTTATTGTCACAGCAATGGGTTATCTTTTCGACAGGTTACTTCTTGTGACTTTTGTTTGAACCTAGGAATAGTACGTCATAGCGCACGAGGGAGCGGTGAGTTTCTTGGCTAAGGAAGAGACAACGGATCGTAACAAAGCATTAGAGATTGCCATTGGTCAGATCGAAAAGCAATTTGGAAAAGGTTCGATCATGAAGATGGGTGAGAATGCCCATATGAAGATCGAGTCTATTTCAACCGGTGCGATGTCTTTGGATCTTGCGTTGGGTGTGGGCGGTTTACCGCGGGGAAGGGTCGTCGAGATTTTCGGTCCTGAATCGTCTGGTAAGTCGACCCTTGCTATGCATGTGGTGGCAGAAGCACAAAGGAATGGTGGTATCTGCGCGTATATCGATGCGGAGCATGCAATGGACCCGGTGTATGCAAAGGCTATCGGAGTCGATATTGACGAATTACTCATTTCTCAGCCAGATAATGGCGAGCAGGCACTTGAAATCGCCGATATGTTGGTGCGCTCCGGGGGACTGGATGTTTTGGTGATCGACTCCGTTGCTGCGCTGACTCCGCGGGCAGAAATTGAAGGTGAGATGGGTGACGCTCATGTAGGGTTACAAGCGCGGTTGATGTCCCAGGCGTTGCGCAAGCTAACGAGTAATTTGAACAGATCTAGAACAATTGCAATCTTTATCAATCAGCTCAGAGAGAAGATTGGTGTTATGTACGGCTCGCCAGAGGTTACTCCAGGTGGACGTGCGCTCAAGTTTTATTCTTCGATTCGAATAGACATTCGTAAGATTGAAGCGATAAAGGACGGTGCTGAAATTGTCGGGAGCCGCACTAGGGCTAAAGTCGTAAAGAACAAGTGCGCCCCTCCCTTTCGCCAAGCAGAGTTTGACATTATGTATGGCTTTGGAATTTCCAGAGAAGGCTCTCTGCTGGATGTTGGTGTAGATCTTGGGATTGTCAAGAAGTCTGGAGCCTGGTACACCTACGATGGAGAGCAGCTGGGGCAAGGTAGGGAAAAGGCAAAGGAGTTCATTTCGAATAACCCTGGTCTAATGGCTGAACTTGATGAGAAGGTGCGTGCAGTGGTTGGCATGGTGGCTGATCCAACTGCGGCTTCCGACGGTTTTTCGGAGGAGGACAATGAACCTATTTTTCTTGATGACTAGTGATTATTGATTGCTGGTAGGCAGTGTGGTGAATCAGTAAGCCCCACTCAGCGAGTGGGGCAAGCAACTGCTTGCCATTGAATAGGCGGACTTGGTAGTTATTCTTGTAATGGCTATATGCCAACGCTTCTCCCAATTGGACCAGCCGCCCCTGAAATAGGTGCCCCATTCCGACGCCTTGCGCAGATGCGAGATTGAGGGCCGAATAGTACCAGTTGAGCAGACCCCTGTGCCAGACGTCGCTACGATCTGGTAGAACTCGGCCACCAGGGGCCCTCTTGGAGAGCCAATGCAATGTCACGGGTGGGCCCCCAGCAAAAATCTCTGGGTGGCCAGCCAAGGAACAAACTCATAGCACTCCCGCTCAAGGATGCCGGTTACAAGGATGTCCGACACTTCGCCCGCCACAACTTAGAGACAAACAAGCAAAAGGTCCGACTTAAAAGCGAAGTCAAAGACGATTTCACCTTCAGTACCTGTCCTCTTCGCCACACCTATCATCATCGTGGGCCATTTGGCCCAACACCCACAGGTGCAACTTCGCATACTCGTCTCCGAATACCTCTCCCAGATGCCTGGCAAATCGAAGTCTGCGAATACCTCTCCACTCTGCTCGTCATGAACAAGCAACAAGAACCAAGAACGCATTACGATGCGTTAGGACGTCGGAAGTTTCGACCTCAAAAC
>DAIDHF010000135.1:0-264 GCA_027452005.1 Acidimicrobiales bacterium | reverse complement strand
CAGGTGCAACTTCGCATACTCGTCTCCGAATACCTCTCCCAGATGCCTGGCAATGCAAAGTAGAGCCACTGCCCTAGCGCAGTACGCCCAGCGCCAGTTGGCGTGGACCTGCCCGGGAAGACTGACCGGCCGCCGAGCGAAAATGAGTGGAGTGCCTGGAAATGCTTTGGCAGTCTGGAGTTGCGTCTCGCTAGTCTGGATTTGTGAATAAGAAGTATCTTGTAAGGACGTTCGGTTGCCAGATGAACGAGCACGACTCGGAAC
>DAIDHF010000134.1 GCA_027452005.1 Acidimicrobiales bacterium | reverse complement strand
GTGTCGCTCAGCGCCTCCCGAGACCCACTCCTTTTAGAAGCTGAACGAGTCGCACTTCCTCCAGTTGTGAGTCTGGTAGTCATACTGGGACTATTACTGTTACTAGTTTCTCGTCTGACTCCAAGTCTACCTAAGAATGCGTTGCGTCGACCCGTGCGTCTATTGCTAGACCCTATCACGAATCTTTGAAGGACCCTGAAAAGTCCCATGTTACGTGCACTCGGCTCGCCTTCCGAATGCATGGAATCACCTGGTGAAGCTCCATTAGATCCCTCGTCTTCATCGTGTTCTGTGGAGTTCCTGGAAGACCTCCGGGATGTGGCCTGGTCAGGACTAGCTTGCGCAGTCTCAACTTCAGCCTCATCCGTTTCGATTTGATTAGCACCCTCAGTCGCCGTACCCTGGGGTCCTAATTGGGCAGCTCCGTCATCGTCAATGTTGGAGGCCTCTCCCGCCCTGGCTTGAGTCGCATCGTCAATGTGACCCAGTTCGTGCACAACAGGTGAATAATTATTCAATCGGTTGAGCCTCTCAAGAATCGCGGCTTCGCCCCTAGCTTGCGCTGTGGCTAACCGGTACTTGAGTTTTGTAAGAAGTTTGTTATAGAGAGCATCGTCCTCTCCAGCACAACCTCGGATAACTGTCTTCAGCCAATCCCAAGATTTAGGATGGATGTCTCCAAGGGAGTTCATTACTAACGGTATCACATTGTCCTTAGGAACATTGTAATTCTTCACATAGATGCTCATCTTCTTCTCGTAAGCTTCGTTCAGCTGCCCAGAAAATATTTGGGGGGCATTACTGCTATACGAAAGCTCATTGGGAAGATTCTGATCAAACTTGGGATGAATCACGGTGACATCAATTATGTCAACAACTCCATTGTCTTGATTCCTTAACGCTATGTCGCCTCGCCTTGCTTGAGCGTCTCGAGCATCGGTCAATTTGGGGTAACCCATTTCCTCTAGCGACGGCTCGGTTGTGACTTGAAAGAGCCGTTTAGACTCTGTCGGAAGATAACTAAAGAATCGTGCAAGCACGTCCCGAATTTTGTGATGTCGTCCTGTCTGCTTGCCGGAGACATGATGAGAGTGCGCGCCCCATTGGTGGACTGGCTTGTTGGAGCACGAGTTGATGTTACACAGAGCTGATGTGACTGGAAGGCCAAGATAGAACTTGACAAACGTAGCGAACCCATAAAATATGCGATTGTCTCTGTCTGTCAAGGGAGCTCGGAGGAAATCACCACTTCTCTCCGTCCTGGTTCCTGAGAGGAACTTCCTTTCGTTCGGAGTGGCCATTTCCCATGTGTCCACAAATTGCTTGTCTCGGACCGCTTGAACAAGTTTGTCCAATAAGCCCGCAATTTGGGATTCCACGGTGGGAGTATGAGCAGCTGAGTCAAATAAGTCGTTGTTCGACGGGATGAGGTCGACGATCCCCATACCTTGAAGAATCTCTCGAGCGTAGGACAGCCCGTTGGACGTAAAGGGGCCATCGAGGTCGCGGGCCAATCTCAAAGCGAGGCTCGCAACACTTGCCGCAAACGCGCATGGGGAGTCCAGGGCGTACGATCGCATGCCGAGGCCGGACATCGAAGTCGGAAAGAGGATCCTCTGTTTGACGACCGGATTCCGTTGGCTCCGGGGTATTTGAAAGATACTGCAAGTCAGCTCGAGCGTCTGGGTATCGAGAGGTTCGAGTTCCGGTATGGCGACGGCGGGGTCAATGCATCGTGTGAGATGGCGCAAGAGTTGATTGAAGGAATCCCTAGTTAGACAGTATAAACCTTGCGGGTCAGCCCATCTAATGGGGTCAACTCTAGCTCGTTGAGAGACTAAAATAAGTTTCTCGCCAATTGCCATCGTGTCTTGCACCTTTCTCCGAAGATAATGAGTGATGAATGTATCAGTTCCAACCGGGCAGCCAGATAGGACCAAGCCATCCAGGCTGGAGGGAAGTGCAGCCTGAGAAAGCGTGAAGCTTTGCGTATTAGAGAGTGGCGTTGTTGAATAGAGGAGGCACTTGTTCGGTGCAACTTCCATTCCCAGCTCTCCGAATTCTCCTTTCAACATCAAGAAGCACTCAAGGGCAGTATCAAATTCGTCTATGATGAAGATGTCATCGAAATACGAACCCAATAATGTCGGTTTCAGTGCCGATCGAACAACGTTGCAAATGTCGCTATAAGCCAGTTGAGCATATGCAGGGGCGGCGGGATCTCCCTGGACAATTCCTTCCACTTGGTC
>DAIDHF010000133.1 GCA_027452005.1 Acidimicrobiales bacterium | reverse complement strand
AATCCCGTTGCCATCTACTGTACACCTCGGGTGTGACACCCCGGGGCGTCACCCCGAACCGCGATTGCCCTGACGGCTGAAGCCGCCAGTCCCCTCGGTGTAACTTGATAGATTTGGCGGGTCCCCAACGTCTGTAATCGATCGGCTTCCTCGGTTGAGAAAGTAGCATTCCCACCATTTTCAACTACTGTACATAGAGAATTTGAGGCATAGAATATCTCAGTTAATCCATCAGGCGCTGTGCAGTTAACTATTGTCTCAGTTGAGTCAATCACCTCCCGAACAAAAGTCGAATCCCTATCAATTGGATTTGAAGACTTATAGATGTAGCTAACCCACCTATTACTACACATCAGCTAGATGACGGACACGATTCACCGTAAATATTATAGCAATTTGACTACCGGATTTTGCTGTAGACTACTCACGAAACACTTAGATGTTTCCCCTCTGCCAGCTAACACCAAGGCAAACGGGCTAACTGACAAGTCATGTAACTAAAGTGGAGCCAGGGTAACTAACTCGTAGTCCTCATCAACTGGCTTTTCCATTTTCGCTCTGAAGTGTTCAAAGTTCCAGGGCCAGGCCGCCGGCACACCTCGGTCATCGAGATACCAGCTCTTGCACCCGGTCACCCATACGGTCTTCTTGGCGGCCTCAATTCTCTCATTCTCAAAAGTCTCAGCGGCGCTATGGGTGGCACAGATGACTCCGCTTTCAGCAGTCATGGCCCGATCGACCAGTTGCATGATGTACTTAAACTGAACCTCAGCTACTTCTATCAACGAGAAGTTCCCAACCGGTCCGTTGGGACCGTTGAGCATAAACATGTTCGGGAAGTCCGGAATTGAGATAGCCAGATACGCTGAGGGTCGCTCTTTCCAGGTTTCGTCCAGAGAAACTCCATCAAGACCAAATACCTCAATTGGCCTCATAAACCTGTCCACCCTAAATCCGGTCGCCAAGACCAATATGTCAAGCTCATGGAGTTCTCCGTCTTGAGTCCTGATCCCGTTGGACTCTGCCTGGACTATTGGTGAGGTGACCAGGTTAGCATTAGGCATCTGGATGGCCTCATAGAAATTGGGGGAGATAATAAGTCTCTTGCAAGCGGCCCGGTAGTCTGGCCTAAGCTTCTCGCGCAGTTCTGGATCAGTTACGTTGTTCTCAAGGTTCATCTTGCACAACTCCTCCAAGATCTTTACCTCCTTGGAGTCGGCGTCCACGACAGCGTTGGCAAAATTGTCCGCGAATGACTTTGAGAGTTCCTCGTGGAGGTCGAGCATGAGGGACGGATCTTTACGATACTTTTCTTTGTCGACTTCATCGATAGAAGGATTCTGCACTTGTAGTATCCACTGGGGAGTTCTCTGGAATAAATCTAGGCGCCCAACCTTTGGAGTAGCCGCGGCAACGATTTGGACGGCCGTTGACCCGGTTCCAATCACCCCTAAGGATTTACCTTCAAGGTCGACAGAGTGATCCCACCGGGCAGAGTGGAACATGTGTCCCTCAAATTTGTCTAATCCTGATATCGAGGGATAGGACGGGTGGTGTAATACGCCCGTGGCCGCAATCACAAAGTCAAAACTCTGGTCGTAACCTCCCTGGGTTAATATCCGCCACTTGCCACCCTCAAAGGACATCTTAACTACCTCGTCTGAAAGGCGGGCTTTTTGGCGAACTCCATACTTTTGAGCAACCTTGAGTAGATACTTGTGAATTTCAGGACCGGGGGAGAACAGGTGACTCCACTCGGGATTTAGTTCAAAAGAGTAGCTATAGAGATGCGAGGGCACGTCGCAGGCAACCCCAGGATAAGTGTTCTCTCGCCAGGTCCCACCGAGTTCGTCGGCCTTCTCAAATAGGGTAACCCGTTCAAAGCCAGCCTCGGCCAACTTGATTACGGACAAGATCCCGGCCATTCCCCCACCAATTACCGCAAAACTTGTCTCGGACTTTACCTTGGGCATCTGTGCTCCTTGTCTTAGATCTTTGTCACTTAGGACTCTGCCATATTGGCTACCACTAGACCCAGCCATACCTGGACCCGACTGGCAACTGTAGGACTACCACTATCCTACAGAAAAACTGGACGTATGTCCAGCTTTTTCTTGGGAGGGAAAACCTGGTCACCTTTGAGTTCAAACCGATTATCTGCCACCTGGTTCAATTTCTATGCCCGTAATATTGGCCACGGTGGCAATTACCTCGGATTTTGATACCGGGGCAGCGGCTTCGACCATGGTTACTCCGATTAGATAGGAGGTCACAGAGAGAGCACACCCAGGTGGGTCTTTTA
>DAIDHF010000132.1 GCA_027452005.1 Acidimicrobiales bacterium | reverse complement strand
GCGGGTTTACTACTCCGCTCTCGACATCTGGCGGATCTTCATACGATCTTTGGGTGTTTTGTGATACGGCGTTATATAATTCAAGCACTGTGGGCCAACCACCGATTCTGTCCGGGTTTATTGCAAGTGGAACTGCTGGTATTCAGGATAATCAGGTTGCAAGTGGCATAAGTCCAGACATCAAAGAGTATGTTGATCCTTCTTCCGGCACAGTTTTTGCCAAGTAGCCTAAGCGACGCCCGGTGCAAATCCCCTTTGGGCCCGTGGAATCTATTACTTGGACTGATGGAATGGTGACGAACCCAAACAACCCCGAGCAGGCATGGGCCTTCTACCAAACTTGGTGCGCTAGCAGAACTTCATTGGGTCTGGTCCAAAATGGAACTGTATCAGCAGGAGTTGCAACGATTGATCTCTCTTCACTTTCCTCGCTAACCCGAAGTTACGTACCAGCAGAGAGCAGAAAGCAGTTCTGACCAGCATCTGGAGTGTTTTTCGGCCATATATTGTAGCCAAGAGAATGCTTGACAGCCGTAATCATATGTGATAGTTTTATGGTGTGACAAGGCAAGACACTGCGGTTCACGTTGCCCGAGTGGTGCGCAAGTATAAGACGAGGGATGGCGAGAGCCGTGAGTCCGTGTCCCACCTCTTGCGCCGCAGCTACCGCGAGGCAGGAAAGATCCGCCATGAGACCCTGGGTAACGTATCGGCTCTCCCGCCACCTGCTCTGGAGGCTTTGCGGGCGACCTTGGCTGGCAAGACCTTGGTCACCGCCGGTGACGGACTCCAGATCACTCGCTCCCTGCCTCATGGCCATGTAGCCGCGGTTGTGTCCATGGCTAAGAAGCTGGGCTTTCCAGAGCTATTGGGTCCGCCTTGCAGGCAACGTGATATTGCATTCGCTTTGATAGTTGCTCGTGTAGTGCGTCCGGCTCCGAAGCTTGCCACGACCAAGTGGTGGAGCGATACAACTCTGGCTGTCGATCTGGCAATCGCAGATGCGAGTACCGACGAGGTCTATGGGGCAATGGACTGGCTCGGCGATCGCCAGGAAACCATTCAGAGCACACTTGCCCGCCGTCATCTTGCTCCCACGGCCAACCCGTTGGGCGTTGCCTACTTCGATCTGTCGAGTTCATGGGTGGAAGGGACAAAGAACGATCTGGCTGCTCGTGGTTACTCACGGGACAAAAAGCGTGGCAAGGCTCAGATCGAGTACGGACTGCTCACCGACAGGCTCGGCCGTCCGGTTGCAATCGAAGTATTCCCCGGCAACACGGCCGATCCGACTGCCTTCATCTCGATAGTCGATACCATCCGCACGCGTTTCGGCCTGGGTCGCCTTGTTATGGTGGGAGACCGCGGCATGATTACCTCGGCGCGGATAACGGCACTGAGGAAGTCGGGCGACTTGGGATGGTTGACGTGTCTGCGTGCCCCTCAGATTGCCAAGTTGGCCGAGGAGGGAGGACCTCTACAGTTGTCGCTCTTCGATGAGGCGGACTTGGCCGAGTTCTCCCATCCCGACTATCCGGGCGAGCGTCTGGTTGCTTGCCGCAATCCATTGCTCGCTTTCGACCGAGCACGCAAGCGGGCAGAGCTCCTGGCAGCCACCGAAGAAGCTGTCGCTGCGATCATCGTCTCGGTTGAAAGTAGTCGCCTCTTCAGTGCCGACAAGATCGGACTCAAAGTAGGCAAGGTTGTGAACAAGTACAAGATGGCCAAGCACTTCGAGATTGAAATCACCGACACCACGCTTTCCATCACGAGACGCCAGGCATCCATCAACGAGGAGGCAGCCCTGGATGGGATCTACGTATTGCACACCACCATGGGAGACAATGAAGTGGACAGCGCTGGAGTGGTGAGCGCATACAAGGCACTGTCCAATACCGAGCGGGACTTCCGCCACATCAAGGTCGACGACATCGACCTACGGCCAATACATCACCGCCTCGAAGCCCGGGTACGCTTCCACGTGTTCATCTGCATGTTGGCTGCCTACCTCGTCTGGCATCTACGTGAGATACTGGCCCCGCTTACCTTCACCGACGAGAATCTGCCTGTACCGCAAAACCCCGTGGCGCCAGCTCAGCGATCGAAGGGTGCCTCCCGCAAAGCTGCGCTCAAGAAGAACCGAAACGGTCAAGAGGTCCGAGGATTCCGGGAACTACTGAATCACCTTGGCACCTTGACGAGAAACACCATGCGAACCACGACCGGGACGGCAACGGCCAGCTTCGATCTGCTCGCTACTCCCACTCCAATCCAACGACAGGTCTTCGAGTTGATCCAAGCTTCGATTCCGCACCGGCTCATGTAGCCAGTATAGACCACAGAAATTATTCATCTCCCCTGGTGGAAGCCGGTCGGGCTACGTGAAGGGACGTAACTTCGGTCTAAAAGGAAAAGGGATCGACCTAATGGCAAAGGTAACTCCAGTTAGAAACCGCCCCGGCCTATATACAAAAGAAG
>DAIDHF010000131.1 GCA_027452005.1 Acidimicrobiales bacterium | reverse complement strand
ACCCCGATATCGGATGCTTGAAGCCATTCACCCTTAGCGTGCGCCGACAAGGCGGCGATAATCCGATCAAGCTGGCCGGATGACGAGAGGGCAGAGGCTTCGCCAAGACGGACGACCGTGCGATGGCGCATCTTGCCATCCTGGCGATACGCCTCGACAAGGGATAGGTAGCGATAAGTCCTCTTGCCCTGACGAATAATGGTCGTCTTTACATGCATGTACTGATACTACATGCTAACTACTCCATCTACGGCCATAGTATTGCCCCTACATTCTGATCGCTAACTACGATTTTCAACCCAAACTGCCTGGTCGCGGCATTGGACTGCGATGAAAATGGGTCTAGGCCGCCGAAGTCGGGGCTGACGTCTCCTGGCTTTTGTCCCATAAGGATAACCTCCTAAGTTGTGTTTATTGTGGGGTCTGAGATAAGTCAGACCCCACAGCTATTACTTGTGCAACTACGTGCAATCCATCACAGCTTTCGGCGGCTAGACCGTTGGAAATCTAAAGCTGCTTTGCTCTTGCACTAGCCCCGGAACTTCCGGTAGCTGGGATGCTATCGGCTTCTAGCATTAACCGCAAATATGCTGGTAGGCACGGCAAAAACCCCTCGGCTAGCCGACCAAGGGGTTTAGGTTTGGAATGACCTGAACAAGTTCAGGGCTCCAGTTGCACATGTAGCGCTGTGAAACGCAACCCAAGAGCTTCGCCCGCGATCTTTTGATCGGTGTACGAAGAGTGGACCAGGGAAACACTAGGCGTTGATGTGGAAGAAGTCAAGTTAGTGACGTTACGTTTCTAAAACATAATGGCGATTCTTTTATTACGCAGCAAGTCGTTGGACGATCTAAAAAAGGCAGACCAAACCCTCTCTCACCAGGATAGTATCCTAATTCTAGGTATCGTTATGGCTTGCGATTGTCAGCACCAACTAGACTGAACGGTGATTCAATGCGTCACTGTAACGGTAATGCTATTGACAGACAGTAATTCACTTGAAATCGCAGGCCAGCGACCCCTACGCTTACTTGGGCTTGCAATCTGGTCAAAATTGAGATCCGTCCAAGCGCCAAAATAAATTCCCCACAAAGTAGTAGAATCCTGATGGCAGGTATGTTAGACTACCGCAGAGAGCTGTCACAGTCTACCAATGGCAGTAAGTTACAGCTCTCGTCGAGAGGAGGATGGCGTGGAAACCTCAGATTCTGTAGAGCCAACGCAGAGGCGTTGGAAGCCTTGGGCAATTACTGCAACCGCTGGGTTAGCTGTGGGTGTTGCAGGTGCTGTTCTGTTGCTGCCGAGTTCAAGCCCACCTAAGTCGACTATCAATCTGTCAGTGGCGACAACGCAGGCTAACACAAGTACTACCGCCGCCGGTTCTTCGACCACGACAATTGCCACTGGATCAACCACCACGACCGCTGCCACGGATGACGCTTCGACACCTTCTTGGGCAAACCAGGGCAGCCAGATTCAAACCATGCACAGCGATCACCCAACTCAGGGAACTACCGATGGTGGCAACTGGGTTGTCAAAACCAATCCGGTGGATATCACCGGGCCGGGCACTTATACCCTTGATGCTCCAATGCCAAGTGGTCAGAGCCAATCATCAATTAGCCCTACAGTTGGCAGTGCAGCTCAGCCCATAGCTGGTATGGGATTCAATTTCCCGCCCGATACCTCGTCCCATTTTACGGTTATGCCTGGTCCCTATACTTCGGTAACCACTTCCAGCGGCGAAGAGATTCAGGTCCAAATCAAGGTAACGAGTTTCACTAGTGCCTATCCGAATTTCTGGATTTGGCTGTCGTCGTAACAATCCAACAGATTTTTGGTAAGTAATAATCGGATATCAGCAGTTTCACGCGGCATTTACAAGGAGGATTCGACCTAGTGCGAGCGTCACGTTTCAGACGTCTGTTTGTACACCTGTTTGTTGGCTCAGCTATGGCGAGTTTACCCGTGACTGCGGGAGTTATATTCGCAGGCCTAAGTTCAGCTCCCAGTGCTAGTGCTTGCCAGGTCGGCAACACATATTCGCTGAATGAATACGAGAATGCCACCGCCCCCAGCGAAGCATATTATGAATGGAGCTGGCCCGATACTTGGACTGTTGGCGAACTAAACATGTCCTACAATGACGACACTACCAACGCCAGTAACCAGGTTGGTGCCGAGGGCTGGGGGGTTTATGAAGGAGATACCGGCGGCTATAAGTATGAAACCGGTTTCGTCGTGACTTCTGATGATACTACGGGTTCAAAAACATATGGTTGGTTGATCTTCAACTACGACAACAGCTGTACGTGAGATTTATTGCAGCTCGGAAAATGATCTATACAAATTGGCTTCTGGGGAATTAGTTCCTTAGATTCCTCACTTGCCGCCGTGGAAAGTTATGTTGAGAACAACAGAACTACATAACAGTCGTTGCCATAAATTTTGACGTATCAGGCTCTGACCAGGGAGAACTGTTGTCTCTAGGTCAGCAGTTCAGC
>DAIDHF010000130.1 GCA_027452005.1 Acidimicrobiales bacterium | reverse complement strand
GCCATTCCCCTACAGGCGCTTGAAGGACCCGTCCAATCCCGTTGCCATCCACTGTACACCTCGGGTGTGACGCCCCGACAGTGATACACCAGCAATCGGGGGTCGCATATGCTCCAAAGCCTTCCTGACACCGCCTGATTGGGTCCAACTAACAACAGCCACCTCGTCCGGCCCGAGAGACGGGCTAGAATGGTTATCCAAGAGTATTTGAGGTTAGAAGGTATAAGGTAAGTGGAGTTTCGAAGAATAAACGGGCTACCGCCCTATGTGTTTGCCGAGATCAACGCGCTGAAAATCGATGCCCGTCACAGGGGTATTGACGTAGTTGACCTGGGCTTTGGGAACCCAGACATTCCGTCCCCGGATGTGGCCGTTGAAAAGCTGATAGAGGCGGCCCGGCATCCCAAGAACCACCGGTACTCAGCTTCCAAGGGGATCCCCAAGCTCAGGCAGGCCATAGTCGACCTCTATCTCAGGAAGTTCTCAGTCGAGCTAGACCCCGAGACCGAGGTCGTGACCACGATCGGGGCCAAAGAGGGGCTGTCTCACCTCATGTGGGTCCTCTTGTCTCCGGGGGACACCGCTTTAGTCCCCTCTCCGTCCTATCCCATTCACATCTACGCCCCCCTGTTTGCCGGGGCCGATGTCAGACACGTCAGACTTGGTATTGTCGAGCCCGGCGAGACCTTGTCATCACACCCGCCGTTGCCCGGTACAGTCCCGGGGAGTGACCCGTCGGCCTACCTGTTCTTTGACCATCTCGTCGAGGCCTGGGAGTCGGTCTGGCCCAAGCCCCGGGTCTTGGTCATATCATTTCCTCACAATCCGACCACGACCTGTGTGGACTTGGACTGGATGGCCCGGGTGGTCGCCTTTGCCAAGGAGCACGACCTGATTGTCGTCCATGACTTTGCTTATTCGGACACGTCTTTTGATGGGTATAGCCCGCCGTCCATTCTCCAGGTCCCCGGGGCTAAAGACGTGGCCGTTGAACTCTACACGTTGACCAAGTCCTTTTCGATGGCCGGCTGGAGGGTTGCCTTTATGGTGGGTAACTCACAGATTGTTGGAGCCCTGACCAAGTTGAAGAGTTACCTGGACTACGGGACCTTCCAACCCATCCAGATCGCGGCAATAGTTGCCATGAACGAGGCCAGTGACTATCCCAAGGAGGTCAACGATATCTACCAGTCCCGCCGAGACAGTCTGTGTGACGGGCTAAATAGGATCGGTTGGAACATCACCAAGCCCCGTGGGACGATGTTCGTGTGGGCCCCTATTCCACCGGAGTACTCCGAGATGGGGTCTCTCAAGTTTGCCAAGTTTCTGGTTTCCAACGCTGAAGTGGCCGTGTCTCCTGGAGTCGGTTTCGGTCCAGGTGGCGACGGCTATGTCCGGTTCGCCCTGATTGAAAACGAACAGCGCATCGCCCAAGGGGTTCGCAACATTCGAAAGGCCCTAACAAAGCTCAACCCGAGCTAGGTAGAGGTCACCGAGAGCGCCCCGGCGGCAATCACCCCGCTAAATCCCCTCAAGCCCCCGAGGGCAAATCGGATAACCGTGTCTGCCACAGAGCCCGGTTCGTACTTCTTTTCAAACAAGAGTACCCTGGTCAACTGGTTTGTAACCCCCAAGATGGCGTGCCCGAGAACAACCGGGTCTCCCTCGTCTATTCTCCCCTGATCGATACCCTCACGGATGTGACGGGCTACGTCGTTGACGGCTATCTCCTCTCCGAGTCTGATCAGCTTGGAGAACTTCTCGTCGATTGCGGCAAACTGGAGGAGGGTGAAGAAGTCCGGGTGACCGGCCAACCAGGTTATCGAGGCCCTGATTCCAAACTCGATCCTGGCTAGTGGGTCGGGCTCGTTGGCAATAGCCTTTTCTTGGAACCGGCGGAGGTCTTGTTGGGCACCTCTCAAGATCTCGATAAAGAGCTCTTCCTTGGAGTCGAAGTACCAGTAAAAGACCCCCTTGCCGACTCCGAGCCCGTTGACGATTTCGGTAACTGAGGTCGGGTGGAACCCGTTCTCGGCAAACCGGGCCGTGGCGAACCCGATTAGTTGATCGCGCCTTTGTTGACCACGAGTGGTTAGCCTTCGAGTCATCGGGAACACTCTAGGAGAACTTGACCAATCAGTCAAGTTAGATTATGACTTAGGAGTTGTTCCCTACAATTTGAGATTTTTTAGTGTTCTTTTCGCGTGGTAACGTTGAGTCCGTCTCTAAATCTGGAGATTTCTAAGTGGCAGAAGGGAATAATCGATGGGTTTGGTGGGCAAGAGGCCATTTAGGTTTGTTGTAGAACGGGTATTATTTGGCTTTTTAGCACTAACAAGTGCACTTCTCTCGGTAGGATATGTGACAACTAGTGATGCCTCGGCCAGTGGTGTGCTTTATGCTGTGGCTACAGGAGGCGCCACCAGCGGAACATGTCCCTCGACCACTCCGTGTACGTTAGCTTACGCGATAAGCCAGGCCGAGTTGACGACCGGGGATACTATTTCTCTTGCCGCTGGGACCTACCAGAA
>DAIDHF010000129.1 GCA_027452005.1 Acidimicrobiales bacterium | reverse complement strand
AGGCACGTGAGGCGACACCACCCTGAAGTTTGCCGATCGGAGCCGTCCTATGAGCTTGGTGTAAGCCCTGTAGCTAAGGCCGATTCCCGGAAGAAGCAGCACGGTACCCTGTCCCGTAGGTGAGTCCCCGTAGTGAACTGTCACTCCAGCGAGCCTGTGGGAATGACCCTCTAACTTTCCGCCAACTCTTACCAAAACCAGACTTCAATCTCTTACGTGCCCCGAATGAGCCCTGCACATCTGAGTTATCGATGAACCTAGCCGTACGGGAGCCTTTCACGCGCCTTGGTACACATAACAGCTAGAAGATTCGATAGGACAATACGTCCCTTAGAATGCAGTAGAAATGCTCAGCGGATGCTCTAATGCTTCTCAGACTCAATTTAGTCGAAGCAGATAGTAACCAAGGGGCGCCATTGAGCACAGTTCGCAATTGCGCTAACTAAACAGATCTAGGAGTCTTTGAGTGACCGATACCAAAAGGAAGCCAAGTCCGGCCAAAAGGCCCTCACCCAAGAAGCGCCAAAGCGGACGTGGGGGACTTTTCGTGGGTATGGCACTGATTGCGGTGGTCGCTATCGTCGTGGTCTTCGTCCTAGTCAGCAGGTCGAATAGTTCGAATTCGACTGCATCCAACTCGGGTTCGAGTCAGTTGGCCCCGCCATCGCTTGTAGCAGCAGTAACTGGGATACCGAGTTCGACACTGACTTCGATCGGTTACAACTCCAAATTGGTCCCACCGCCAAGTGTCATCAAGTCTCAACCCGCCTTAGTTCAAGGGGGCAAACCAGAGATCCTCTACATGGGTGCCGAGTACTGCCCTTACTGTGCGGCAATGCGGTGGCCGATGGTCGTGGCGCTCTCCAGGTTCGGAACCTTCTCTAAACTTGGGCTGACTCACTCCTCCACCAGCGACGTCTATCCCGGAACTAACACATTCACCTTCTACGGTTCGACTTACAGCAGCAAGTACATCAGCTTCAGCTCCGTAGAGGAGACGACTAACACGTTGGTGAACGGGAACTACCCCACACTACAGATACCAACCAAGGCGCAGCAAAACCTGATAAACAAGTTCGATATCCCGCCATACTCGAGCACGGCGCAGGGTATTCCGTTCATCGACTTTTCCAACCATTACGTGATATCTGGTGCCAGCTATAATCCACAGATCCTGAGCGGCCTTACCTGGGACGCTATCGCAGGTTCGCTGTCTAACCCCGCCACCCTCCCCGCTCAGGGTATTGGCGAGACCGCCAACATGATCACCGGCACTATCTGCAAGCTCACCAACAATCAGCCGGGCTCGGTCTGCTCAACGCCTCTCATGTCCAAAATAGAGAAGACTATTGGAGGCTAAGAACTCATTGACCCGACCGGACATGACCAAGCCAAAGTGGGTCGTCTATTCGAGTTTGGCGCTTTCACTCGTTGGACTTGCGGTCTCGACCTATCTGACAATCGCGCACTTCAATGAGCATGTCGTTCTAGCTTGCCCAGAGAATTCAACAATCAACTGCCAGAAGGTGACGACTTCGGCCGAATCGCACTTCTTGGGCATCCCAGTGGCGATCCTCGGTCTCTTGTTCTACATCTTCATGGTAACTGTGAACTTGCCGATGATGTGGCGTAGGTCGAGCCTTGAGATCCCAAGACTCGTGGCTTCTCTCCTTGGAGTCGGCTTCATACTTTGGCTGGTCTATTCAGAGCTGGTATTGATAAAGGCGATATGCCTCTGGTGCACTTCAATCCACATTACGACCTTGGCGCTATTCCTAGTTCTGCTGTATGCGCAGGTCACATATAGGGATCTGGATTAGTTCCTAAACTCCAGATCCCTCGGTCGCATGCAGAAAGCCTCGCCTTTCCACCTCGTTCAGACCGCCCCAGACTCCGGTAATCTCTTTGGTTCTGAGAGCCTGGTCAAGACATTCGACCCGGACGGGGCACCGAGCGCATACCCGCTTAGCACGCTCCTCTCGAAGCCGTCTCTCAGACCTCCGCTCGCCCTGCAGCGGAGGATAGAAGAGTTCCCCGAAGGTACCTTTGCAAGCAGCATGGTCTCTCCAAGTCGAAACTTCAACTTTTTGTTCCACTCGGTCCTCCTGCCAGACACTAGGAATTATGCGGGATTATCCTCCAAGGATCGGTCGTCGAACTCTCCACAGCTTATGATCAACACGCGCCGAAAATCAAGGATCCATTCTCATTTCACAGTCCGTTCAAACTCCTTGGCCAAGGCCGCCTGATCCAGAGGGTTAGTCAATGAGTCTCGGTCGCTCTAGGCTTGGGGCAAGTGTTGAATACCGGTCTGTCAGACGAAGTACTAGCGATTACACAGGGAGCGAGCATCTGTCTCGTCACCGGCAAGGGAGGCGTGGGTAAGTCCACATTTTCCCGACTTCTGGCAAATCTCGCAGCTAGAACCTCCAAAAATGTACTTTTGGTAAGACTTAGCGACTTCACCGACCTCGCTCCGACTGATGCAGATGCGTCTGATCGGCCAGCTACGGACACCAGCCCCGAGATCTCCTCGAACCGAGGTGGCTACC
>DAIDHF010000128.1 GCA_027452005.1 Acidimicrobiales bacterium | reverse complement strand
GTAAGGGCCGGGGCATCACCAAAGTTATCCAAGGTCCCATTGGCCAGGGCGACCCAGTAGCCCAACCCGTCGGGGGTCGGGGTAATTGCGGCGGCCGTTCCTTGGCCGGTTGCCGATCCCAGGTTGGCTCCGGCGCTACCAAACGCGTACACGGTCCCGCTACTTGCAAGCATCCAGTACCCCGGCTTTTGGCCTCCACCACCCGAGGGAGCGGTACCACACAGGGCTCCCGGCTGGAACAGGGCTGAGGTTGGCGTTCCCCATCCCGTGGCCATGTCGTATCCCTTGGTTGCCGGAAAGTCTCCACTGTTGGTGTTGGTCATGTCGTTGTTCCCGGAAGTTATATCGTTGAAGTCCCCCGGGGACTTTCCCGCCAGGGCGTAGATCGTGGGATTCATCGAGCCCAGCCCGGTCGTTGTCCCACAGGCCTGGCTGGCCAGGGCCAACACGGCCGCCCAGACCGGGGCCGCCGCACTGGTACCTCCTGCCGCTGTCCAGGTCCCGTTGTAGTAGTTCAGGTACCCGAAGTTGGCGTCTGCCGACGCGGACACGTCGGGGACCTCGCGACACAGGCTTGTTCCACCACCACAGGGAGTCGAAGACGAGTACGAACTGACTACCCTGTTCCCGGTCTGCCAAGACGGCATGGTCCAGGCGGTTGAGATCCCTCCACCTCCTGCACCCCCCGTGGTGGCACAGGCCGTTCCCTGATTTATACACGTGTTCCAGACGGTCTCTGAAATGGGACTCACCGAGGACATCGACGTGCCACCTACCCCGGTCACGTCCGGCTGGGATGCCGGGTCATCTACCGCTAATGACTTATCAAAGGAGGAGTTCGAGGGGCTATAACAGTCGGAGGACCCGTCGTCGCCGGAGGCCGAGAATACTGACTGGCCATCCACGGAGGCTTCGTCAAACAAGGTCTTTTCGGCGTTTATTGCACTGGTCCCGAGGTTAGGCTCACACAGCCCCCAGCTGGTCGATATAATCTTGGCCGTGTCGTCAGTTATGATCTTTGACCATATAGATAGACCCGACCCACTTGGACCCTGGTAGACGTCGACCGTGGCCTGGGGCGCCAGAGATATCACGTTGTCGATGTCCAAGATTGCTTCTCCAGCTCCCGGTCCGGTACCCGGACCTCCGCTAACGTTTATTGTATTGACGGTCGTTGATATTCCAAAGCACGACTCGAAGGTCTGTACGTCCGAGGTCAAAAAGGGCTCTTCTTCCCAGAGGGCAATGGTCTGACCCGAACCCAGGTCCCCGGAGGAATATGCCGAAGTAAATCCGTACGCCGAGGCAACCTGGCTGGGTAGCCAGGCCCCTAGTGATGGGGCGTTCTGCTGGGCCTGTGAACAGGCCGTTGGACCCGAGCTATGGGGAGCCAGGTTTGAACTGGAAGACACCCTCAGCGGGTGGGGTACGTCCAAGGTGTTTAACCCGTCCACGTTCGAAATGTACCGGGCGATTGACGCGGGAAGCTGAGGTGCCCCGGTACTTGCAAAGGCCCGTCTACCCTGAAAGCTATATGCCACGAGACGAGTGTGAAGAGACCTCTGGGCCGTCTGGACCGTGGTGCGAACCGGGATCATGAGACCATCAGGGGTCGTAGGTCCTAGTTTGAACCCAAGACTGGCAAGTCCCGATCTGACCTGGGAGATTGTAGATGCTAGAGGCCCAAAAATAGACCCAAATTGTCCCTTTTGAAGAAACTCGTGATAGTACGGGGAACCGGGATCTGAGACCGCGGCGACTGCCTGGGCCAGTGCGGCCGGGTCTCTGGGTTCCAAGGACACGTTGAGCGAGAGGGGCTCTTGCGGGTTTATGGTTCCGACAACACGGGCCTGAGGGGGTACGACGGGTTCTTGACCAATTACCTGAAGGGGCTGGCTGGCTATAGCGGCCACGGCGGCAGTGACAACAAGCCCTCCGGCTCCCACTAGAGCGCAAGACCAAACTAACAATACTGCCAAGATTCGACTTTTCAAGACCTGCTCCTTGGGGGGTTTGGAGTTTAGGAAACTCTTACTAATTCTTCGATCCCGTTCAACCTAGCAGGTTCGATCGATCTAGGCCCGAGAAAATGCATGAGACGACTGGGCTTGTCTCCAGGGCAGGTCGTTAAAGTCCGAGCCTACCCTGGAGAATACTCTACGACTTACTGGACCCCGGCCATGGCCACGATCGGGGCGGGAATAGTCTGGTTCCCTAGGGATCCAACAAAGCCAGCATCGCCGAACGCGAATATCCCACCATCGGAGGCCACCATCCAGTATCCCTTGCCAGTTGCGGTTGGGACCATGCCCTCTATCGGCCGGACCGGGACAAATGAGTTTGAACCCCCGGCTGGGGCGCCCGGGTTGATCTGCCCCGAAGACCCCACGAACCCGGCACCCCCGAATGCAAACACCCCGCCGTCGGCCCCGACCATCCAGTAGCCCGTACCTGTTGCCGTGGCCACGATCGCCGTGATCGGCTTATTGGGGACAAAAGAGTTTGAACCCCCGGCTGGGGCACCTGGGTTGATCTGGCCCGAGGACCCAAAGAAGCTGGCGTCTCCGTAAGAGAAGACTCCACCGTCGCCTCCGAGTAACC
>DAIDHF010000127.1:305-2658 GCA_027452005.1 Acidimicrobiales bacterium | reverse complement strand
GGTGAATGCCGAAGAAGGGATCTTCCAACTTCCAAAGTTTGGACGTGGTCAGTCTCGAGCTTGATAGTGTGAGCCTCAGGCTATTCGGCAAAGGCCTTGCTGATGATCTTTCTCAATGTGTCATCGCCAGCTCCGGTGGTGACTTGACGGCGGTGCTTAGCCCTAATTTCGACAAATCCCTCTGAGTATTACTGGGATTTGGTCGATTCGGATCTGTCCGATTTACATACGTGCTGGTAGATGAGTTGTGAGGTTTCTGATTCGTGAATGTAGTGCCCTAAGAATCAGATAGTATAGATCACTGGCGTGACAGGGATAAATATCTGCTATACTATCCCTATGTTCATCAGGGAGAAGACCACCAGGAATCGCTCCACTGGTACGAGCTACACCAAGCATCAACTGGTGAGATCGGTTCGGGACGGCTCTTCTGTACGTCAAGAGATCGTCATGGAACTTGGAAAGCTTGATATAGACCGCTCCCAGTGGAAAAGACTGGCCCATGCACTTTCCATGCGGCTCTCTGGTTCAGATTCCATGTTTGAAGCTGATGACAAGATCAGAGAGATAGCCGATGAGGCAATCACCAACTACTTCTTCGTTCAGGGATCCAAATCAGAAAGAACTGAGATATTAGAAAGTGGAGACTTTCAAAGCATCGATCTGTCTTCTGTCTCAGCATCTGAGGTGAAAAGCCTTGGTCCAGAACTTTTGGCCACCAGCTTCTATGACCGTCTTGGTATGGGAAAAGTACTCGGTGAGTGCGGTTTTACAGATAAAGAGGCTGCTCTTTCTAAAGCGGTGATATGTTCGAGACTTATTGAGCCGGGATCAGACCTTTCGACTTGGCGCTACCTTGGTTCCAACACCGCGTTGCCTGAACTAATTGACCAATCCATTGCAAGTGTTCCTAAGGACCCGGTCTATCTGATAGCAGACACACTTTATGAGAACAAAGACGCAATCGAATATGGCCTTGCAAAACGTGAGGCCGAACTCTATCCAGGCGCAAGGCTATTTCTTTTCGATCTAACCAACGCCTATTTCGAGGGCAGAGCCCTTGGTAATGACTTGGCCCATTATGGACATTCCAAGGAAAAACGCTACGACTGCACCTTGGTCTCTCTGGCTCTATTGGTAGATGACCGGGGACTGCCCATATATTCGAGGATCTACCCCGGCAATCAATCAGAACCGGAGACGCTTGCAGATGTTCTGGAAAGCATCAAAGACCTCCTAAAACTGGGACTATTTACCGAAGACCTTCCTAGCGTTGTCATGGACCGAGGCATTGCCACCCGAGACAACATTGAACTGGTTCAGTCGTATGGGCTGCCGTACCTGGTGATAGAAAGATCCGATAAAGCCAAGAAATACCTGGATGAGTTCAAAGAGGCCCGTACCAGTTTCACACCAATCACCAATTCTGCTGATGAGACCATCTATCTCAAAGACGCAAGTGACACAGACACAAACCGGGTCCTGTGCATCTCCGAGCGGCGGGGCACGAAGGAACAGGCCATTTCATACCAGGGAACAGCTCGGTTCATCGCTGATGTTGAACGATTAGCCAAATCAGTAAGAGCTGGCAATTACGTAAAGCCAAAAACCATCGAGCGCAGAATCGGCAGGCTCTGTAACGTCCATCGCTCCATCTCACGCAGATACTCAATTGAAGTGGTAACCGACGAAAACAACAAGGCCACCGATGTCATATTGAGAGAAAAACAGGACCGCATTGATGAGGCTAAAACCCTCTATGGCGCCTATGTGATTGAGACCAATCGTAAAGATCTCGAATCCGAAGAGATCTGGCGTCTATATATGACCCTTACCAAAGTAGAAGGTGCATTCCGTGCCCTAAAGAGCGATCTGGGACTGCGGCCAATCTATCACCACCTCGGCAGAAGAACAGCTGCGCATCTTTTCATCTCGGTGCTTGCCTATCACCTTTATTCCGCTATCACCCTCACCCTTTCAGAAGCTGGAGATACCAGATCAATATCAACGATTCTCACTCAGCTCAAAACCCACTCCAGGCTCACAGTGATGCTCACCGACGATAAAGCACAAGTTCACCACCTTCGAATATCCTCTACCCCGGATCCTGCTCAGAGAAAGATCTATGAGATTTTGGGGGTAAAGGATCCTCTAAAGCGACAGAAGAAGATAGTTGCTAAGTTGTAGTGCCCGAATTATTGAACCCTATGGCCACTGAGCAGGTATGGCTGGCATGGGAGTCGAAACTTGGGTTAAGGACAGACGCATGGTCGCCTGGGCAGACCGTCTCCATGTGGCAGTCATAGCGTGTGTTATTTAACGTTTATTTCCTTAGTGACTGTAATAGTGGGTG
>DAIDHF010000127.1:0-295 GCA_027452005.1 Acidimicrobiales bacterium | reverse complement strand
TTGGGCTGCGTCTCCCCGGTCCTCACCACATGGACCGGACTCGGCGATTCGACTGCACGTTTGCCGTCTCCCACAAGACGCAAGTCCTGCGGTTTGCTTGGAGTCCTACCGTGAGCGGTAGCCCCGCCTGGCTGACAATTGAATGACTCAAGCCATGGCAGGCATCATCATTTCACCGGGAATGACGTCAATCTGAAGGTGTCCGCCGTTCACGGCCTGGTCACAGATGGTCTCATACGTCCTTTGGCATGCGAAGGCTGCGGATCGACGCTCCGCTGCCACTCAAAGCGGACTG
>DAIDHF010000126.1 GCA_027452005.1 Acidimicrobiales bacterium | reverse complement strand
CAAGTAGCAAACATAACAAAATATGTAAAAGACGTGATCCAGCATCCTAACGATGCTGGTGGTATCGGGTTGGGTTGGATAGGGCCAGTAGCTGAAGGATTTGTAGCAATTTTGATTGGACTAGGGGTCCTTATGATCGCAGGCTATTGGATTGGAGGCCGAACGCGTTGAATAGTTCTCCTCTTGGTCTCAAATGTATGCAATGCCGCAATCGCACAACACCGGTACCCGGGGCTGCTACAGTTCTGTTGCAGCTTCCACTGCAAGTCAATCCCAACGGCTTTTCGCGATTACCAACTGGCCGTTCAGCCTCTAGATCTCGTTTTATGAGTAGACATGAACTACCAACCTGTTGATTGGGTCGACGAACGTCTTGGCCTAGCAAAATTCAACCGGAAATTTCTAAACAAGATTTTCCCTGATCACTGGTCATTCATGCTTGGCGAAATCGCGATGTACTGTTTTATAGTCTTGCTGTTGACTGGAACATTTCTGACCTTCTTCTTTAATCCTTCAATGGCGCAAGTTATATATAACGGCTCATACGCCCCACTCAAAGGTCAAGTTGTCTCCCAGGCGTATGCTTCTACCCTGAACCTATCGTTCAACGTTCGTGCCGGCCTGGTCATGCGGCAGATGCATCACTGGGCTGCAAACGTCTTTGTCGCAGCAATTGTTGTGCACCTTCTTCGAGTCTTTTTTACCGGCGCATTCAGAAAGCCTCGTGAGATCAACTGGCTGATAGGTTCTTCTCTACTGATCCTTGCCATCGTCGAAGGATTTATTGGTTACTCTTTGCCAGACGACCTTAACTCTGGTACTGGTATCAGAATCGCGTACTCAATAATCCTTTCGGTACCTGTCGTTGGAAGCTACATGGCCTCATTCCTATTTGGAGGACAATATCCTGGAACCGTTATTATCCCACGATTTTATACCATTCACATTCTGCTTATTCCGGGGCTAATGCTGGCACTATTGGGTGTACACCTAGCAGTGATGTGGCGCCAAAAGCACACCCAGTTCAAGGGTAGGGGTAAAACCGAGAAGAACGTCGTTGGCATTGCGATGTGGCCAGCTTACGCACTGCAAGGCGGGGGGTTTTTCTTTTTGACGGCTGCAGTCCTGGCTGCATTAGGAGGTCTTGTCCAGATAAATCCAATTTGGCTCTACGGTCCTTATATTCCATACAAAG
Source organism: Acidimicrobiales bacterium (assembly GCA_027452005.1). Lineage (GTDB taxonomy): Bacteria > Actinomycetota > Acidimicrobiia > Acidimicrobiales > JAKAVM01 > JAKAVM01. The sequence goes on along the minus strand of DAIDHF010000126.1, from coordinate 1,490 downwards.
TCTCATATGCAGTTCAGCCGGACTGGTACATGGGTTGGTTAGATGGTGCCTTGCGGCTTATGCCATCTTGGGAGATCACTGGATTTGGGCACACGATTCCAAACGCGTTCTTTCCCGCAGTGCTCCTCCCAGGCGTCACCTTCACCCTATTGATGGCTTGGCCTTGGATTGAACGCATATTCACCAACGACGACACGGCCCATAACCTCTTAGATAATCCTAGGGATCACCCGTTGAGAACCTCTATTGGAGTCGGGGTCACGAGCTTTTATACGGTTCTGTTCTTTGCCTCTTCGACCGATCTTTTGGCCAATTTCTTTACTGTGTCACTCAACATCGTGTTGTGGACCTTCAGGGTTTTTCTGATCGTTCTTCCAACAATCACGGCATATATTGCTTACAAGTTGGCCAAAGAAGCTGGAGCTTTGCGAGGTGCGGGAAGGTCTAGAAAGGCAATCATTATCTCACGTTCGCGGGAGGGCAAATATACCACAGTCGAGTCCGAACCTAGACTTGACCTTATTCTGAAAAGTCGGTCGATTCACGGAGAAGCTCCCGAAGAATTACTGGAGGAAGTGCGTGCTCACCAGCGCGAGCAAGGCTAACTGGTGGATGCAGTAGAGGACGACACATTATCTACTTCGTCTTCGGCAATAGTATTGGCAGAGGAAATCGGAGAACGCCAATCTGGCGGAACTGGGATTTACAAAATACCACGAGAAGCGCCGGAATTTGGTGGAGGCCTATTTAGTCAAAGAGGTCTTAGGCGGTCTAAAAACACGAAGCGAAAGTAGTAATACCATGCGGCCAACTATTACGAGTAAGTCTCAGCTGACAATAGGCCTCTGGTTTTTTGCCATACGAAGCTTGAAAATCCAGATATCAGCTAGAGACGGAATTGAAAATCAGGTGGACAGCCCAATCCAGTAGTTTTTTTGTAACGGGGAATTCGGAAGGCGAACCCAATCCAACATGAGTATGACACGATCAATCCGACGCTCCCAACATTTTTCCCGGCCAGCATCTTTTCCTTTCTCACGTATTTCTATTGATATTTCTATTGATAGAAGCTAGTTGTCATATTTAGTCGGCATATCCCAGAGGTCGGTCTTTTACTAGTGTTCCCCAGGGAAAACGTCTTTTTCGGAAAGGTGCCACACCGGATGGTCACCTCCGGTTTCGATATTGAAGCCATAGTCAAATACTAAAGATCCGCCATAAGTTGCACCAAGGGAAACCAACCCTGCAATAACGACAGAGAGTACCAGAATCTCAAGGGGCGTGCTCTGGCGCGTGGAATAACCTATTATTCGCCATACTATGTCGACTATCACCAGCAAGGTAACGGAAACCATGATCCAGGCATGGGTATTTACGGTCCGACGCGCCTGTGTGCCCGGTTTGGATGACTTTAGCCAGTCCCAGTAGCCAGTGAAGGCAGCAAAAACTGACACTATAACTCCGCCAACTAAAGTAAACGTAGCTGCATG
>DAIDHF010000125.1 GCA_027452005.1 Acidimicrobiales bacterium | reverse complement strand
ACAAAGATGCTCGTGGGCGTATTCTGACCTGTGTAAATTGACCCAATTTGAATATTGTTACCTTGGATAATTGGCTTGTCAAAAAAGCTCGAAGCAGGATTATAGATTACTCCACGCGTGAAACTGAAACTCAGATACATATGCCAGGGAAGAAACAGAACTTTGAAATTAGAATGATCCACAACAAGCTCTTGATTTACCGAATACCAGTCGGCTGGATAGGTTGTTGGAACGATCTGTCCTGAGAATCCCCACATTTCCAACGGATTGTACACAAATGGCAGAGATAAGACCACAACTGAGATTATTACGTTACTAATAGCACCGACATTAGCGCCAAGCTTCCGTCTAGCAGAATTTGCAATGGCCGAGCCGCCGCAAGCACCCAAGTAACAGTAGCTTAATACCACCATTCCAATGAACTTTTCTGGCTCACGATCGCCCTTAAAAAAGGGGACGTGCTGAAACATCCAGAGATAGATGCCAGCAAATGGTGGAAATGCGATTCCGACGCCCAGCACCAGAGATATGGCCCCTACAACGAAGACAATCCAAGCATGAGCATGTCGCCAACTCACGGCTAACCCAATCAGCGCCAAGACAATAAAGACACAGGCAACTTCTGGCCAGAAGAACACCAGAGTCTTTGGCAGGATGTAATGTCCTGTCTTATCGACCCAAAATCCATACATCGACATCGCATTAAAGAGCACACCAAATTTCGGGTCTCCAACGGTTTGGAATGCCTTGACAAACTGAATGTTGAAGCCATGAATTAATGCAGCAGTACTGCTGGTACCCGCGACAAGCGGGAATAACCAGTAACTTGACAGCAAGGTCCATTCTACGACGGCCAGTAACCCCCATGCGAATATCTGCCTTACAACAATCTTTCGCCCCGTAACGAGAAATAGCAGTGACACCAAAACAAAGCAAGCCATGAAAAAGATCGAGTGCAGGTCAACAATGCTCACCGCCAGCGTCCATAAGACGAGTCGCTGACTCGACCTTACATTTGGGCGATCGATGAAATTCCAAAGTGCTAAAATAAACCAAGGCATCAGTGCGTAACCGAAGAGGATTAGATACTGACCAGCTAGAAACCTACCATATGCGAACGGGTTTATAACAAATAGTATCCCGCCAAAATAGGCAGCCCAAGATTCGACTTTTGTCCGCATTATTATGAGACGATGCATCCCATAGCCAGCTACCCAAAGGATTCCCAGTAACAAAAGTTTCTCAATTAGCTGACTCGGTAGAAGATACAAGAGATAGTGAAGAACAAAAAATATTAGGAAGTAATAGTCAGTCATTGACTTCAGAGGTATATTTGGAGTCCACGATAGGTCTAGGGCGAGCAAATAACCAGGCCTGAAAAGAGGCGCCATTATTCCTACAGCCAGCAGAAGATAGAAAAGACCGACTGTAAGACTGCTCCGTTTAGACCGAGACTTCAGCACTTGCAACTTTCGCAAGAAAGAAGGCGAAACTCGCTTAGACGAAGGTTCAGTTCTGTCCTCAAGACCAATGGTTAACTTCATTAGAGCACTCCACCGCATATTTGCCAAGAAGATCTCCTATAATGGCGCAGAACTAAACAAGTACCGTGGTGATTGCGACCGTAACTTTCTGAACAATCCCTGACCTATGTTCTTCATTCACACGGAATCTCCGTCACGCTACGAGTTACCTTTCTAAGTGATCTTCTTACCGTAACTAACATTGCAAACAACGTGATAGCGATGGTTGACAGCATCACCACTGCTATATCCACAGTTGTTGCATGAAATAATAAAATTCCGGTGAACTCAAATACTGCACCAATCCAACAAATCAAAGAGCCCATGCTGGACCTAGCCAACTCGAAGTACACCAACAAACCAATAATTCCCAGTCCAGCACCTTCAAATCCCAGGATTCTAACTGGGGCAGCCGCAGAAAGATACGCTGACCCAAACATTACGGACACAATATACTTTGGGAAAAACGCCATGACTACGGCGGGTGGAATACCCAACACACCTGCAACGGCGATGGAGCCACTTGCCAATTTTCGAGCCGGAGTCCCCACTGCATGATACTCTGAGAACTTGGGAAATGCTATAACCCCAATGGTACTGGACAACAATAATGTAACCCTACTGGCCGTATTTGCACTTGCATAGAATCCCGCACTTGACGGACCCAGAAAGTGCCGCGCGAGAATCGTATCTCCGGAGGTCAACACCCAGTAGCCAGTCAAACTCATCATGGGCAAAACAGTATTTCTGAGCGGTACCCTATTACCCTCCCCAAACGAACTAAATATTTCTGACCAAAGAGGAGCACACACTATGAACAGTGAAACGAGCTGCCCAATCACTACAGCCGCAAGTGCTCCCTCGACTCCAAATCCCATGCTCACAAAAAGAATGCCCAACACCAGCCTGCCACTCACGCCACCAGCGAGAATCCCAACTGAAACCGGCATAAAGCGGACTCGCCCCATCAGAACACCCTGTATAACCGCAGCAACGACAGCAGGAGCGAGATACAAGGACAGTATCACCACCGACCGAGCTGAAGCCAACTTCAAGAAATCCGCTATAAGCGGCGACAACGTGGCCACGATCACCGTAGCTAGGACTCCCAGCGCCAAAGCGCGTGACACTGCTTTTTTTACCTGAATTCCCCCCGCTCCAGTTGCTCGCCGTGAAGACTCTTCCCGTGTGACTCCAG
>DAIDHF010000124.1 GCA_027452005.1 Acidimicrobiales bacterium | reverse complement strand
ATACTGGCCTCAAATCACCAATCGTTTTGTGACTCGTTCTTTTTGCCCCTGGTAGTGCCCAGGAAGGTCACCTTCGTGGCCAAGGCCGAGTACTTTGACTCGTTTAAGACGTCTTGGTTTTTTAGGGCGGCTGGGCAGATTCCGATAAGACGTGGGGGTGGACCTGCCTCTGAGCGGGCCCTAGACTCGGCCAGGGAGGTCCTCGGCAAGGGACGACTCTTTGCAATCTATCCCGAGGGTACCAGGTCACCCGACGGGCGTGTCCACAAGGGTCACACCGGTGTCGCCCGCCTTGCAATCTCAGAGCGCGTGCCGGTAATCCCGGTCGCGATAGTAGGCACCGACCAGGTCCAGCCCATCGGGAAGAACTTTCTGAGACCCTTTCGCCGGGTAGATATTCGATTTGGAGAGCCCATTATGTTTGCCGACAGGTTTCGGGAACTAACCGATGAGCCCCTTGCCTATCGCCAGGCCACCGATGAGATCATGTACGAGATAGTCAAGTTGTCGGGGAAGACCTACGTGGACCGGTATGCAAGTAGAGACAAGGCCGTCCTGGCCGGACCGGCACCCCATGTTCAGTTCTCCTCGAGTAACGGCCAGGTTTCCCAGGCCGTGAAAGACACGGTAAAATAGTCGTGCACGAGTCACCGACCTATCGAGACCGTGACCGGTACTCACCGATTTTTGTGCTCTGTCATGCTCACGCATTCTCGTCGATCTCGATAGCCATACTTGGTAGCCATCCCGAGTTGTACTGGTTTCCCGAATTGCGCCTGTTCAACGCACACAGCTTAGGGGAGGCTCAGGACACCTTTGGAGGTCCCCGGGACACATTCGGCGAAGCCCTCGATCCCGGGGGTGAGCTTCAAGACGTGCCCATTGGAGAGACCGAACGCCTTCGAATGTCCGGTGCCGTGCGCAGTGTGGCCGAGCTAATTTTCGGTGGTCAGAGTCAAGAAAGTGTCGATTTGGCCTGGTCGTGGGTGAGGGAGAACCGGGACATGTCAACGGCCGAGTTCTTTGACCGGCTCCTTGAAAAGGTGTCACCGAAGATCGGGATAGAGAAGTCACCAGACACCTCAGCCTCTGAGGCTCACCTGATGTTGTGTAACGATAGCTATCCCAGGGCCAGGTTTGTACATCTGGTCCGTCACCCGGTTACCGCAACCGAGTCCCTCCAGAAGAAGATGGTTGAGGCCTTTGCCGTGGCCGGGATCGTGGACCGGTCCCCGGCGGAACTCTACCGGAGGTCATCGAGGGTCTGGTATACCGTTAACCATCGGATCGTGAGATTTTGTGAATCACTAGATGAGTCTCGGGTACTACGCCTTCGGGCCGAGGACCTACTCAACCACCCCCAAGACACGGCCCGGAGATTCTGCGAGTGGGCCCAGGTGGACTCCCGAGACGGGTCGATCGTCCAGATGATGCACCCAGAGGAGTCTCCGTTTGCCCGGCCCGGCCCGGCTCACGCACCTGGCGGTGAACACGACCAGTTCCTCCAGAACCCCTCGATCAGACCGGTCCCGCCTCCTGAGCCGGTCAAGATCCCCTGGCACTGGGAACTAAACTCAAACGAGCGCCGGGGAGTACTAGAACTCGCCGCCCAGCTGGGTTACCGAGAGTAAAACTAGCGCCCCGATTGAAAAGTTGACCGGGTGCGTTCCAGGGCCCGGATCCAGTTCGCATGACTTGAATCAGCGGCCCCTTTGCCGAGTGTGGGAAGGGCCGTAAAGTCACTCGACCACCTCGCTTCAAGGGACTTAACCGAGCTATAAACCCCGGTTGCAAGTCCGGCCAGCCAGGCCACCCCCAGGGCCGTGGTCTCCGCAATTGAGCTTCTAAGCACCGGGATCTGGAGCTGGTTGGCCTGGTGTTCTAAGAGGAGTTCCATAACCGATGCACCCCCGTCGACTCTCAGTTCTAGGGCCGAGCCAATCGGGTACGCCCTAGCCATGGCGTCAAACGCGTCGCGGACCTGAAAGGAGATCGACTCGATCGTGGCCCGGGCAAAGTGTCCCGTTCCAATACCCTTTGAGATTCCAAAGATGGCCCCTTTTGCTTCGGGGTCCCACCACGGACAGCCCAGACCGGTGAAGCCGGGAACTATGACCAACCCGTCTGACGATTCGACCTGCCGGGCCATCGGTTCGAGTTGACCGGCCTCGACAATGACTCCCAGGCCGTCTCGGAGCCACTGGATGGCTGAGCCGGTCGAGAATACGGCACCCTCCATGGCATAGGTTGGTCCACCCGGATCTAGTCTTGGGCCCAGGTCCCAGGCGATCGAGGTGAGTACCTCCCCGGATGCTTCGGGGAGTTGGTGTCCGCAGTTAAACAGTAAGAAGCTCCCGGTTCCGTAAGTTACCTTGGCCATACCCTCATAGAAACATGCCTGACCAAACAGGGCGGCAGCTTGGTCACCAGCCACGGCCCCGATCGGGATCCCGTCGGCCAAAAAGCTCCAGTCGTGCGACCGGGTCTTTCCAAAGTTCCCACTCGTGGGGACCACCTCGGCTAGCCATTTCCGGTCGATCCCGAAGAGGTCAACCAAGTCGTCCGACCATTCCAGGCGTCCAATATCATAGAGCATGGTCCGAGAGGCATTTGACGGGTCGGTGAGGTGTACCCCTCCGTGGGTCCCACCGGTCAAGTTCCACAGGACCCAGCTATCTACCGTTCCGACAACTATATCTTTAGACGACAAGTAGTCGGATTTGGCAAGCCACTCAAACTTCGTGGCCGAGAAGTACGGGTCAACCAGGAGCCCGGTCACTTTGGATATCTGGTCCGCGAGTCCATCTTGGCGGAGTTG
>DAIDHF010000123.1 GCA_027452005.1 Acidimicrobiales bacterium | reverse complement strand
GACAGTTCTTCAAAAATTCAGGCAAGCAAGATATGGCCATGGTATCCTAAAGTGCGACTTACTAACATATGGGGTGGTCTACGAAATCGGGACCCAGCAACCCATTTAGACAGCTAGCCAGGAAACCCCCGCTATATCTGGGCTCTAACAAGTCGAGGGAAGGTCGATCGGCCCCCACCGGCCAGCCACTAGAATGCGCGGCTAAGCTGGCCTATAATCAATCACCGTCAATACCCATCCAGCCATTGCTCCAAATAACCAGTACCCCACTAGAAACATACTTAGATGCGACAAGACCACCGAGACCATTTGCACAAGCCCAATACAGAGATACATATGGCGTATCAGCAACACCCCGTGAGCCGCAATCATAAATCATGAGCACCTCATGTCAAGTGTGGTGGTGGTGTTAATGGTAGTGAATCAGGTATTATACACGCTAGCATATCTAGGGATGTTAATGACCACCGAGACGGGAAAGGGCTACTAGCGTGCCCCGAACTATCAGACGACCGACCGCTGATGCTCATCAAAACGCGGTCATCATTGAGACAAACGAAATTGCCCGCTACCTCCAGGAATTACTCGGGCAGAAGCTGGTCGCCCACATGGTGGGAGTCTCCGAATGGAGTCGGCGGGTGACCGGTTGACCAGGATAGTGAAGACCGAAACGAGGAAAATAAGAACCCCGGACCGAAGCTTAAGCCTCACGCCCGGGGTTAGAAAGACCCTGGCATGGCCAGGGAACGTTTGCATTGTATCAAAGAACAATCGTCGGTGGCAAGAGGGTGTGGAGACGTGCGCCGCTGGACCCCAATGCGTAGCTTCTGACCGAAATGGGGCAGAATCCTGAGATGGACAATCTCGCAGTGTTCGTCGACGCAGGCTATCTCTTCAAACAGGGCTCAGAGGCCGTGTTCATGAGTAAGTTGGGCCGCCATCAGCTGGACTTTGACGCCCGCAAGTTCATTGAAAATCTAACCAATTGGTTGCGGAAAATATACCCTCTTGACGAACTGATGCGAACTTATTGGTACGACGGGGCAAAACACGGTGTTGCAATTCCAGATCAGCAATCGATTGCGGCTCTCTCGTTTGTAAAGCTTCGATTGGGTCGCATCAATTCCTCTGGCCAACAGAAAGGTGTTGACACCCTTATAGTCCGCGATCTGATGGTGTTGTCACAGGAGCGATCAATACAAAGAGCCGTCGTACTATCGGGCGACGAAGACCTTCGCGAAGGTATTGAATACGTACAAGATCGAGGCGTGCGAGTTGCGATTCTTGGCATCGACTCGAATCACGGCTCTAGTCAATCGGTGGAGCTCGTACGTGAAGCAGATCAAGCCCTCATGATTCCAAGGGAAATTCTCAAGGAGACTTTGTCTCGTCGAGAGACGTCAGACATCGACAAATCAATGCATTCAGTTCCCCAATCAATTGCCAAGAAACATTCGACACCTTCTCCAGCAGAGCGATTCTCAGTTATCGCCAAGGAATTTGCACTCGGATGGAAGGCGAAGGCGACCGGTGGCGAAATCGCAGCCTTATTATCCGACCGTCCGCGCATTCCAAAAGAACTTGACGCAGCGCTGCTCCAACATGCTGTGCAAACGTCGGGAGTCAATTCAATTGAAGAAGGTCCCCGAAAGGCAATGAGAGTTTCATTTTGGACAACACTTGCGGCCGAGGATGACTCTTAGCATCAGTCCAACAATGAATTGCTCCCCGACCAGCGTCACTCGGAGTGTCAGACCTCGACGTGTCAACGGTAAGAGGTTCTGATCGACGCGTGACTCAGATGATTTCTCAATGGGCGTACATGGTCTCGGACGGCGAAGACCCCACATACGCAGGAATCCAATATGAGTCGCGCATTCGAAGTGGGTGGGAATGTTAGGCTCTTGTTCGATGATGACGAGCTTGAACTCGAAGTGGTCGGATCCCACCCGTTTGCTGCGGATATGGGGGAATTACAAACCGTCTCTAAACTATTCGGGCTTACGATCTTCTAGAGCCTGAGTGATCTCAAGTTGGGAGGTGAGGCCTCGTGATGAAACCGATTGAAACCAACCTAGGAATTCAATGGCTTACGAACTTTCGTGAGGATGACCAAGAAAGAGCTCTACGGCTACTCGACACTTTACGGTTTATTTCACACAGTGAGATGAGAGTCGGCCCGACACGCCTGTCTAGACAGACTTAAGCGCGGGAGACATCGTGACGCCGGCAGTCTTGCTGCCGGTAAGGGGCTTGCGGGATCTAACAAAGGAGAGCCGGACCGCGTACGAGGATTTTCACCCAGGAGCCAATCTAACTGTAACTGGTGGAAGCGCATCCTTGCTGGGTGAGTTGATATCTGACTCCACGGGCCAAAATATCGAAGAGCGACCTTGGCTTCGCCCAACCTGTTGCCTGAAAGACCTTGCCAAGTTTAGATGTAGAACTGTCGTGTTGTTGACTGACTACCTGGCTTCTGGTCACCAAGTTGAGAACTATGCCCGAGCATTTGTACGGAATCCATCAATACGAAGTTGGCGTTCGTTCAAATTGATCAGAATAGTAGTTGTGGCGTGTGCCGCGAGTCTCGATGGCGTTTCATTTCTGCAACATTTGAGGTTCCCCAGAAAAGGTAGACATTTTCCCATAGTGCAGCTAGAAGTTGAAAGGATAAAAATATGCCACATGCTAAAAGGAAGTTTTCAACACAGCACTAAGTAGAGGCAGCCCACCGGGTTATAGATTCAGGCAAAACAAGCACTGGGATAATTCGGTAGCTCTTACTGAGTGAAGACTCCCTAGTAGCTTTGGTTAGAGATAAGAGGAGGAGGATCCAAGCAGCTCAAGGAGTACTTTAGTAGCGGACGGTTTCAAGTGGACAACCGCCCGATAAGCACTAGAGAGCTTCGATAGTAACTACCAACTGCACCGGTTGGTGCCAGGCTACCCACATGGTCTTATCCAAATAGATAGGATCCACCTGAGATCC
>DAIDHF010000122.1 GCA_027452005.1 Acidimicrobiales bacterium | reverse complement strand
CGTGAGGATACACTGCGGCCAAAGCAACATGAAGCTGCCTTTTCCGGTAACTCCCAACACAGATTATTTCAACTCCCGCGATTCGTAACGGCAATTCACGTGAATTATTCCGGCAATTCACGCAACTTAGAAATTGTCAGATTGATTCAGCAAAACTCACTCTAGAAAGCGACCCAGAAGGGGCTCGCTATTTGTGAGTGGAGCAGGTGATGAATCGAACGAGAAGAAGATGGGGACTTGAAATCATGTACATAAGGGAAATACTGCGCCTCTACTACCAGATGGGTAAAAAGAGGCAGCAGATTGCAGCTTCACTGGGAATCAGTTATTCAGCCGTCAGGCGTGCGATCGCAATAGCCGATGAAAGCGGCGGCATCGAACTGTTGGCTCTTGGCGACCAGGAGCTGACAGGGATTCTCTATCCGAATTCGCCTGGAAGAAAGTATGCGCTCGAAAAAGCCAGGCTTGACTTTGAATATCTAGTGTCAGAGCTCTCTAGACGTGGAGTGACGAGAACGCTTCTTTATCGGGAGTACAAAGATAACAATCCCGGTAATTACTACAGCTACTCGGTCTTCTGCGAAGCGATCCGCAAATATAGCAACGACTCTGAACTCACCATGGCTCTTAGCCACGAACCTGGAGAAAAGGCATTTCTCGACTACTGCGGAGACAAGATCCCCATATACGAGCGCAGAACCCACAAGGTCAGCTTTTATGCCGAGGTATTCGTCGACACCTTGGCATGTTCTGGATATACCTACTTTGAAGCCCATCGGGATCAAAGCCAGGAGTCTTTTACTGGGGGCATTGTCAGAGGGTTTGATTACTTCGGCGGCGTCGTGAAAACTCTGGTGCCCGACAATCTCAAGGCAGGGGTGATTACCAACTCGAAGACCGACCTGAAACTGTCACGTGCAATGATGGAACTAGCCAATTACTACCAGGTCTTTGTCGATCCTGCACGCCCTTATCGTGCCCGCGACAAGGCGAAAGTTGAAGAGAGAGTGGGCTATATCCAAAGGAACGTGATAGCAGCGCTACGGGACAGGAGGTTCTACTCGCTCGATGAGCTGAATCAAACATTTGCAAAGATGACAGATGAAATCAATGCACAGCCCTACAGCAAAAAAGAAGGCAGCAGAACCAAGGCGTTCGAATGTGAGCGGGAATATCTCTCATCCCTCCCGCTCACACCCTTCGTCTATGGAACCTGGAAATTCATTTTGGTCCCTTCCAATTATCACATAGAACTCGATGGGTGTACATATTCCGTGCCAAGTGAATACCGGAACAAAAAAGTAGAGGTGAAACTGAGCGAGAAGACACTGGAGATCTTCCACTGTGGGATGCACCTTGCCACCCATCAAAGGAGCTATACCCCGGGATCTGTAACTACCCAGAATCCGCACCTCCATCCCAACCACCGTAGCTATCTTGCCTCGCTTGATAAAGATGCCCTATTCGGCAAAGCCAAATCGGTTGGCCCTTCCACCTATGAAGTGGGTTTGACTGTGTTTTCATCTGCCGCCTCAGGTGAATCCGGAGCCAGGTCTCTATATAGAATGCTTCAGCTTGAAAAACTTTACGGCTCCGAAGAACTCGAGCGGGCTTGTGACTACGCCCTTATGGCGGGGGCTACCGGGAGACGCTCGATCGAGTCGATACTAAAGACCAAGGTGTACCAGAATTCGAGTATTTCTGAACCCCCTTCACCTATCCATGGCAATCTTCGTCCCAGTGGACACTTTTCTAAGGGGGACGGATGTCGAGTCATCTGAACAATCTTGACCACTTTCGCATCCTACGCCTTAGCGATGGAAAGGTGGAGTATCTGCGCCAGCTGGAGAACGCCTCTTGTGATTCGCTCTCCTTTGTCGACCGGCTGGATCTGATTCTCAGCTACGAAGCAACGGCTCGGACCAACAGAAGGATCCATCGACGACTCAAAGAATCTGGACTAAGAACTATTGCTTACAGCGAGGAGTTCTCGTTCGAATCTGAACGTGGCATCACCAGGTCTCAATTTGCCAACCTGATGTCGCTTTCCTGGATGACTTCGGCTCACAACCTGGTGGTGAGCGGAATGACCGGGGTGGGTAAAAGCTATCTCGTGTCCACAGTAGGGACCCAAGCCGCCAGGGCGGAAATGACACTTCGTTATCACCGTACCTCCGACCTGATCGAGAAGCTCGCCTTAGCCAGAGCTGACGGCAGTCACCGGTCTGTGGTCAATCTATATCGCAATCTGGACCTGCTTTTGCTAGATGACTTTGGTCTGTCACCGGTGCCGGTGTCTGCTTCGAGGGAATTGCTCGAGATACTCGATGAACGAGCCGGTAGGGCTTCGACGGTAATAGCGTCACAGTTCCCGCCCGATAGCTTCCATTCGCTGATCGAAGACAAAACTGCCGCCGATGCGATATTGGACCGAGTTATCCACGATGCAATTGTTGTGAATCTAAGCGGAGAATCAATGCGAAAGCTAAAAGCTAGACACGTAACACTCGACTCATTGGTGGATCCAGACAAACAAAAAGGAGACTAGAAGAAAAAACCGCGGGAATTACCGGAAACTACTCGCGTGAGTTAGCATAATTACTCACGGGAATTGCCGGAATCGTTCGCGTGAGTTACAGGAATCCAGTTGCGGGTAAACCGGAATAGTCATTTCACCCGTTCCGCGCTGGTGCAGCTTCTTCGACCTCACCTGAGGGGTCTTGAACAAGAGACTATCACTGCACTGCTCAACCATCGGCTACGTAATACTCGCCACAATTATGTCAGAGCGTGGCCAGACGAAATCCGAGAATCATATAGCAGATGGAACTCCTACCGTGGGTGAAGGCTCATCAGCTGCTTGGGTGAATTCACCAAATAGGGTCGGCGTAGGCTCAGACAAGATCCGTCGCACCAAGCTTGCCATCCTTCCACCACAAGCAGAGAAAGAGCTGTGGTATGCAGCCGACAGGCTTGGCCAGCGCGCACTTATCCTTCTCTTGACCAAGTACTACCTCCGGCCCGAACAAATCACGTCAGCCAGAGTGGAAAATTGCAGCCTCATTGTGGACGGCTTCGAACGCAGCATTGCAGT
>DAIDHF010000121.1 GCA_027452005.1 Acidimicrobiales bacterium | reverse complement strand
TGACGTGTACCACGCGCTGGCGACGATGCTGGCCGGGTTCGCCTGGCCGCAGGCTCTGCCCGGGACGCGACATACATCGAACACATGGAGACCCGTGCTTCAGTCACTTCTAGCACCGGTTGCGCTGCTACTCTGAAATGGGGACCCGAGGTTCTCTCTTTAGGGGAGTGCAGCTGGGATCATCGGTCATGCTGCCGTTCGCCTTGATCACCACAGTGGTGCCTGCGTCTGCCCGGCAGCGAGTGTTGACCTGCTGCTGCGCGCAGACCGTGGCGGTGAGGTTTCCGGGTGGTTCCATGGTCAGCGGTCCGTGTCTAGCGGTCCCAACTGACGCAGCATATGCCGGTTTGTGTTGGCGGACATGAAATAATCCCCAAATGTGGCCACGAAAAAGTCCCCACAGTACGGCCACTTGATGTCCCCAATGCGCGGCCATGAAAACTGGACAGCGTACGGACATCGGGTGGGGAGTTTTTTCGTAATTTGAGAACCTCCTTGGAGTTAAATCGGTAGTTGGTAACAAACCCGACAAACCCAAGGAGGCCCTTATCTATGTTGTCACAAGGAAGAAAGATGGAAGTAATAGAAATCTTCGATTTGACCAAATCGATATCAGCTACAGCTCAGCTCTGCGGGGTTGACAGAAAGACCGTTCGCAAACTTATCGCTGTTAGATCGAGCGGCATATCGTCCTCCTATCGGGAACGGGTGAAGGTTTCAGATCCCTTCGAGGACAAAATAATGGAGTGGATTGAAAAGTCTTCTGGCAAAGTCAGAGCCGATGTTATCCATGAGAAGCTGACGGCAATGGGCTATACCGGCTCGGAACGCACCACCCGCAGAGTGGTGAATGAGTTCAAGAAACACTTTAGACAAAAGGAACATCGGGTATATAAACCATGGGTGGTTGAGCCCGGCCTGTGGATGCAATATGACTTCGCCAAAGGACCAAAGATAGGTGGAGCTGCCACCATATTGTTTTGCGCCTGGATGGCGTGGAGCCGCTATCGGGTGGTATTTCCAATTCCGGATCGGTCACTGCCCAGTGTTATTGCAGCATTAGACAAAACTTTCCGCCTAATGGGTGGTATTGCGACCTATGTTCTGACTGACAACGAGCGCACAGTTTCGATTGATCATATAGCCAAAATCGCAGTCAGAAACCCACAGATGACCTCTGCGGCTATCTACTACGGTTTCACCCTGGCGACTTGCGTTCCTTATGATCCAGAGTCAAAGGGTGGTTCAGAATCAACCGTACGTGTGGCCAAAGCCGATCTAATTCCGGGAGATGTAAATCTTATAGAAGAATACAACTCGCACAAGGAGCTGGAAGAGGCGTGTGAAGCGTGGATGGAAACGGTGAATAACCGCGCTCACAGCGTCACAAGGGAAACTCCTGTGGCAATGCTTGAGTTAGAGCGCACCATGTTGCACCCGGTGCCGGATTTGGGATACAGCGCGCTATTTGGACTGTCACGCTCGGTGTCGTGGTCTTCAACAATTGCATATAAGGGCGCCACCTACTCAGTTCCTCACAATCTCGCTGGATCAAGGGTTTGGGTCAGAACCCAAGGTAATGAGGTAGTCATCGTGTCGATGGACCACAAGAACGCCCGAGCTTCGACCATTGTGGCAACGCATCAGATGGTACATCCCGGTGGGCGTTCCATCTGCGACGAGCACTACCCGCCCAGACCCAGCTATCCAGATGAGCGTCCACCAAGAGCTCAAAGTGCACTTGAGAAGTCTTTTCTGGCCCTTGGACACGGGGCATCCCGGTGGCTTGTAGAAGCAGCATCTGCCGGAGCAGGCAAGATGCGCCTAAAGATGGCTAACGCTATTGAGCTGGCTCATTTCTACGGGAACGACAAAATAGACGAAGCCTTGGGGCTGTGCGCACTGACGCACCGGTTTTCACAAGACGATCTTCTCTCAATGCTCGAACGGCCGAACACAAGCGATGTTCTATTTCCGTCTGGCCAAATGAGCCTCCAGGAGGGAACCGGGGCATGGGAGGACTTTGGCAGATGAGTCAGATTGAACCCCTTGAGCCGGAGATAGAAAAGCTGTGCCGTTCACTGCGGCTCAAATACATCCGGGAATCATTCATGGAAGTGACAATTACCGCCAAGGCCCAGAGGTGGGAACCAGCAGAAGTGTTGAAGGTGCTGCTGGAGACAGAAAGAGCCGGAAGGGACCGCTCTGAAGCAGAGAACCGAAGAGCTAGAGCGCATTTTCCTTCTGGCAAGACCTTTTCAGGTTGGGATCAAACCAAGTCATCGATATCACTTTCTGCCATATCTGGGCTAAAGACCCTCGAGTGGATCGCGCGGAAGGAGAACCTGGTGGTCTGTGGCCCGTCGGGAACTGGGAAAAGTCACTTTTCAGAAGCACTGGGACATTTGGCAATAGAGCACAGAATGAACGTGGCCTGGTTCAGCGTCGAAGATGTTGGCTCTATCGTCAGGCGTCACCGCATTGATGACTCTATCTCGAAAGCACTTTTGCCACTCACAAAAGCCCAGCTGGTGATTGTCGATGATCTGGGCATGTTACCCATCTCCCCTGACGCCCAGGAGGGGCTTTACCGGATAGTAGATGCCGCATATGAGAAACGTTCTCTACTGGTATCTTCAAATCTTCATCCTTCCGGTTTTGACCAGATCATGGAGAAGAATTTAGCTACAGCGTTAGTGGATCGCCTGCTTCATCACGCCCATGTTGTCGTGACGGAAGGAACCTCAATCAGGCTGCAGGAGGCAACTTCGGGAATGGGGGTGGTGCCCCTCGGCTAACCGCAGTTACTGGGACGAATTCATGGCCGCGCACTGTCCATAATTCATGGCCGCACAATGGCCTAAAATGATGACCGCGCACTGTCCCATTTCGTGGCCATATATGGGTATTTATTCGTGGCCATTGACAGAGATCTCGATGCCGATGCCGCGAAGCCCGTTGGCGACCTTCTCTTGTGGTGCGCCTGGTCCACTTGATGCCCCCACCGGGTCGCCAGCGGTGTCGTGTACCATCAGCTAGTGGATCGCCTCGATGACCTCGGGGGTGTTTTTTAAGGAGGGCCTCCCGCCTCCCGGGCGGCGCACCCGTCCTTGCTCGATGTCGCCAGTGAGCAGCTCTGCTCGGCCCCGGGCGACGGTGCCGGGATCGAT
>DAIDHF010000120.1 GCA_027452005.1 Acidimicrobiales bacterium | reverse complement strand
TGCTCCAATTATTTTGCTACCGATATTCGAATACCATGAAGATACTACTAATCCTTCCCTGTTTATCCCTCCCACAACGACACACGCCGATGAAGAAGCGCAACTAGCTCCGAGGTACGAAGTACCGTAAGATACTGAGATATCATTTATGCTGGAGCCATTGAAGAAGTAGATATTCTGATAACTCGCTAGGATACAAAAATTCCGATTAGCACAAGAAATGGAATTGATAGGTTGGTCGTAGCCACCGAATTGGGCTGTGAATACTGACCAAGAAGCCCCGTCCCAAACTAGGGCGGATGCGCCATATGGCGTATCACCCACTCCGATCACACAGTAATTCGCGTTAATGCACGAAACTGTGGCTCCAACGTAATTTTGAGGAGGTTGTTGAGCTGTTGGGGTCCAAGATGCCCGGTTCCAAACTTCTGAAACGCTTTGGGAATTGATATGGCCAAGTGCCATACAAAAGCTATCAGAACTACAAGAGACAGATTCGAAGAGCACTCCGGAAGGTATTGGAATACTACTCCAAGACGTTCCTTGCCATTCCAGCGCAACTTGCTCCGGGACAGATAGTGAGTTCGGTCCGGCTTGAAAGCCCAACGCTACACACAAATCTTTCGATGCACATGAAACTGACGTGAGCGTGCCAAAGGAATTATTAGCAAACTGAAGAGTCGCTATGGGACTCGTGCTCCAACCTGAAGGCTGCCAAATATACGCAGCTGGTGTCTGGTCATAAATCGTTGGCCCCTCAACTCCCACGGCCATACACCAATCAGCCTGCGGACAGGATACTCCATAAAGCGCGCCACCCGATGGATCTGTTGTAATCAAAGAACGAGACCATTCACCGCCATTCCATATTTCGCTATATTGGTCGGAAGCGATTCCACTGTAAGGATAGGTATCATACGCTTCATAAATCACCCCAACCGCCATGCAAAAATTTACTATTGGACAAGATACACTACTGAGAGATGTGCCAGAAAAAGGAGTGCTGGCATCATGAGAGGAACTAAAGCTCGGGATAAAATCTACTGTCCCGGCATTTGGAAGCGTTGCAAAAGATGAAGTTGAATGAAAAAACACATTCATACAAATGGTGATAAGTAAGGCTAGTGTGGTGGCACTTGAGCGCTTTTTATAAGATCGGAGGCGTGAGTTGGTGACTTCTTTGGCTCTCGACTTCTTGGTCAGTCCGCTCTTTAAAAGTCGAAGTTTGCAAGTAAACTCCACTCTCAACCTCCAGCAATTCCGACAATTGCGTCTTTTGTAATTACCGGAATACTAGTGGGACCGTAGAATGTTGGGGAACCAATTGACGAGTATACTTGTCCATTGCTGGCAACTACCCAACCACCACTGCCTCCTGAATCCAAGGTGCCTCCAACAATTGATATAGGTCCTGTTAGTAGAGTTGGCTGACAAGTTGTGGTTGGATTGGAACAAACCGTAGTGCCGAAATTGAAGATTCCACCGTCACCTCCAATGAGTGAGTACCCTTCGCCCTGGCTTGCAACAACAATGCCAACAATTGGCGCACTCAAACTGAGAGACCCAGTAGAACCGTAGAACGTAGCATCCCCGAATGAAAACACCCCGCCATCTTGGGCCACTAGCCAGTAGCCCAAGTTGTCATTTGTGGATGCCATCCCAACAATTGGCTTAGCTAGTGGTTGGCCTCCCATTGAGCCAAAATAGCCAGCGTCGCCGAAGGCAAAGATTCCGCCATCTTGGGCAACTAGCCAGTAGCCTTGCCCGTCAGCGGTCGGAGCTATGCCAACAATTGGCTTAGCTAGTGGTTGACCTCCCATTGAACCAAAATAGCCAGCGTCCCCAAAGGCGAATACTCCACCATCAGAACCTACTAACCAATAGCCCTTAGTATCGGGGGTCTTTGCAATTCCGACAATTGGATTAGCAGGTGGCGCACCTTCCAACGAACCGTAACTTGGCAGATTCCCATATGGCAATACCAACCCCTTCGAACTTGCCTCCCAATATCCATGTGGCGAACAGGAATTAGAAGTCACATCAATTATGCAGTTCACTGGAATTTGGGCTAATTGCACGAACCCGTCATTAATTCCGGTTGACGGGAAGTAGGCGTGGGGATTGAAGTAGCTCAGGACAATCTCTGATCCGTCAGAAGGATCCATTTCGGGATGGATAATATAGTCTCGACACGAAGTCGTGAAGAGAAACAGCAGTTGTGGATGTCCTGTTGCGCACCCCGGGATTGTCATGCCGGCAACGTAAATCCCCTGGCTGGAATCACTTTGATATTCACCCAAATTCGACATGAAAGGTCCCCATGGATTCGGTCCCAAACGAACCACTACCTCTCCGGCATAGTTGCCGTACGCTGGCTCATATATTAGAGCGTACTCCTTAGTCACGATTCCGTTTATCAGAACATTTACAGGTGAGACATCGAAGGCATCATTCCCGGTAAAGAACGTCTCATTCGGGATATCCAAAATTGATGTCGCATCACCAGAATTGCTCGACCAAATGTTATTTCCTGCATAGAACTGCATAGTTGAAACGTTGGTTGCATTTGAAACTGGAATACGAGCTAGGTAGAGACTGGTGCACTCATTGCCTCCTGGATTATAAAGGTAGATATAGCTACCTGATACAAAAGCTCCTTTGCCGTATGTATCAGGCAAAGCTAATTGCCCTTCACACCCAACCAGCCCAGTTCGAGTCACATTTTCAGGAGAATATGGAGTAGAAGACCAATCTGTTGGCGAGACAAGCGGTGGAGTCCCAGTATTGAATGAAATAGGCGGTGCAGGATTAGTTGGTGAAGTTACTGAAGATAGATTAACCGTTGCTACTCCCGCAGCTAACGAAGCATCGGGAGAACCACTGTTTTCACACCAAATTTGATAGAAAGCAAACGCCTGCTCTGTATTACTTGGATTTGTGACCAGCCCGTCAGTCCAGTCCACACTTTTTGGTCCACTGTTCGATGGACAACTAGTATTATTTTGGCTACTTGGCAAAAACTGTGCCGGAAGATCCGAAGGATCAACATACTCTTTGATGTCTGGACTTATGCCACTTACAACCTGATTATCTTGGATGCCAGCTGTACCACTTGTAATAAACCCGGACAGAATCGGCGGTTGGTCCACAGTGCTAGGACGATATAACGCCGTATCACAAAACACCCAAAGATCGTATGAAGATCCGCCAGATGTCGAGAGCGGAGTAGTAAACCCGC
>DAIDHF010000119.1 GCA_027452005.1 Acidimicrobiales bacterium | reverse complement strand
CGGGGAGTCTCGGTCTCGGGCCGCTCGGCGAGCAGGTACGTCTGAATTACGCCCGCCACGTCGACATCGAGTGGGACGCGGCGCTCTTTAGAACCTTTGCCCGACACGCGCAACCATCGTCCACCGATATCCACGTCGGTGACATTGAGGGCCAGCACCTCTCCGGCACGAAGTCCGCAGTACACCATCAGTCCGGCAATCGCCCGGTCCCGCCAGGTTCGAAGGCTCCCCACCAGCGTCACGACTTCGTCGGGATCCAAAGCTCGCGGAAGACGTTGGGGCTCTCGAAGTCGCAATACTGATCGCCGCTTGGGCCGACGCGCCACGTGAGCGAGCAGGCCGTTGCGCTCGCCAGTGGAGAGTCTTCTCGCCTCCTTGCCTCTCGGCACCGGGTTGGTGGCATCGGGCTCACGCATCATGCGGAACTCGAACAGTCCCGAGATCGCTGCAAGTCGATGGTTGAGCGTTGCCGCGGCGTACCCGTCGGCGGGCCGTCCGTCCAGGCGTGTAAACAGCGACGTTTTTTTGACCCACATCAGCGGTTTAGATTTGACCCACCCAGTCGATTTCTATAGTAGCTGTTTTTATCAGTAAAAGTGTCTCGTTTGATTGTCTCCAACAGATGCATTACATCAGTTGAGAAATTCGTTGAGCCGAGTAGTAAGACGCTCCGCAGCATCTCTGGTCTGGCCGAAGGTAACTATCAGTTCCTCGTTGTCCCTAAGTAGCTTGATCATCCAGGATCGTTCCTCGTTTCTACTCCTCGTGGTTGCAGAACCGAAATGTACCTCTGCTCTAATCGGGCCTCTTTTGCGTTGTCTATGAGCTGCCATACGACAAGCTGCTGAGCAGTACCTTGCCGGTCTTCCATTGGAATGTTCCGGAAGTATTTGATCGCACCCCTGTCTCCCACAGATATTTGAGATAGATAGTTCCGTAGCGTTATGAAATGGGTATTGGTTCTTCGGTATTTGCATCCCTGGAACCGATTGGCGATCATTTGAGACCGGATCAGGTTCGCTGATGTAGCGCAGGTGGTGATTAGAAGCTTTCATTTTCCCACCTCTTCACTTTTCTTGACGTTGTCAGCTACCTCAGTATTTGTGTAGATTCCTTGTTTGATTCGATCTTTGAGGCGATAGCTGTTGCCCTTGATGTTGATTACATGAGCGTGGTGGAGCAACCTGTCTAAAATTGCAGTGCTTAGTACAGGATCTGAGAACAGATCGCCCCACTCAGCAAAGCCCTTATTGGAACTAAGAATTACTGTACCGGTTTCGTATCTGGCAGAAATAATGTCAAAGAAGTAATTCGCCGCCATTCGATCAAGCGGCCGGTAACCCATCTCATCGATTATCAGTACCTTGGGAGAGGTGTACTTTCGCATCTTGGTTGGGCTGTAGGAACTGGAAAGATCGTTTGCAATCTTCGACAAAGTGGTGAAATAACAAGAGAATCCACCTGCTATTGCCTCAAGACCCAGTGCGACTGAAATGTGGGTCTTGCCAACTCCGGGCGGTCCTAGAAGGACCAAATTAGTGGCACTAGATATGAAGGCCAGGGAACGTAATTCAGAGATAAATGCCTTATCAATGCTCGGACAGAAGTTGAAGTCGAAGTCAGAAATTGATTTCCTAAATGGCAATCCTGCTGTCTGCAGCCTGATCTCGTAGGTTCTGACTCTTTTTGATTCAATTTCAACTCCCAGCAGCTCAGATAGAAATGCCAGATAGGAAAGGTCTTTGGCCGTTGCCGAGGATACCTTGGCATCTAATAGTTCAGCCATACGACCAAGGCCCAGCTCCACTAGCTGGCTTTGGGCTAATTCAAGATCTAACACTTGCGGCCTCCACATACTCATCAAGCGAACGGATCTCGACTGAAGAGTCAATGATTTGCCTTACAAGGACCGGAGGAGCCAGTCTTCCAGCTTCAGCTTCGATTCCGCTGTATTGATGACGGAGGTAAACCAACGAACGCTTTTGGTAGGTAAGTGGATGAGAAGCTATCAGTTCTCCGTTTGAATAAATCTCAACGATTCTCTCTTTTGGCAGCACTTCTACTTGCGACTGGGAGTATTTCCAGGGTACTCCGTACTTGACCCCAGCAAATGAGACAAAAGAGTCAGCTGTCACCTTTCTGATTCTCTTTTCAAAACTGTACAATGTCTCGCGTGTTGGAAGCGGCCCGAGGTGCGGCTGTTCAGCCTTGAAGGCTTCATTTGGGGTAATGCCGAGACTTTGATGTATCCGATTATCTACTTCGCTGCACCAGACAAGGGCCTGTTGATTTAGATCAGCTAGATCGCTAAACGTTCTAGCAGGCCAGAAGTTCTCCTTGGCATATCGAATCCCCCTTTCTACTTTTCCTTTGGTCTCTGGTCGTCTCACTCGACACAGAGTGACGGCAATTCCTAAAAAATTGGCCAGATCTGCCATTTGCGAGTTGAACTCCCATCCGTCTTTTGTGTTGCCACCAATTACCACGGTTTTCATGTGATCGGTGAGGAACACATCGGTTAGTCCGCCAAAGTAGAAAAAGGCATTGATCAGACAAGTTATAAGACCGTATATATCGGCACTGAGCGCAAATTCCAGATAACTCTTGCGACTTCGTCCAAGTGTCACATAGAGCCCGGGAATATGTCTTTTTGTGCCTCTGAAATCGATGTAGCTGAATATTCCCCAATCGAACTGGGATTGTTTACCTGGTGGTGTCTCATAGCGCCTGACAGCTATCTGTTTTGGCTTTGCGGGTGGTCTGATACCTCTGACGTAAGTCCTCAAGATGCTTTCCTTACCCACATAGCCAAGTGGAACAATCCTTGACATAATTGCCGGAACGCTAAGAAGTCCTTCGGCTACAAGCCGATTGACGTCATCCTTGTAGGGATCGAGTATTGATATACGTTGCAGCTTTGGACTTTTGGTTTTAGTGCTTGCATCGTCTCTCAGATACTTACGTACAGTGTTCCTTGAATGTCCAGATTCTCGGGCAATTTCTCTGTAACTGAGATTTTGTGCTTTCAAATCAAATATGTTCATAAGTGGCCTACCCTTCAGCATGTAAAACTCCTTCGTGAAACTGGATACTTCACTCAAGAGTATTGTCTGTTGGGTGGGTCAATTCTTATCGCTGGAGGTGGGTCAATTTAACTCCGCTGTTTACAGAACTCGACACCCGCTCCAGGCTTGCAGTGATCCTCACTGACGACCTTGCCCAGAACACCACCTTCGAATATCTTCTATCGCGGATCCCATTGAGGCAAAAATCGATAAGATTTTGCGGATCAAGGACGCTCCAAAGAGATATAAGAGGATAGCTGCTCGGGTGTGTAGAGCCAGAATTTTCGGCTTCTGTGGTCGCTGAGTAGGGATGGCT
>DAIDHF010000118.1 GCA_027452005.1 Acidimicrobiales bacterium | reverse complement strand
GGCGCTCGCATCTTCAGGGCTGACTTCGATGAAGCAACTTGTGACCGCCTACGGGCCTGGAAGTTCCAAGACGCTTGTGGCGCTTGCTGCAGGCCAAGGCGGTGCTCCATATATTGGCGAGCGAATTTTGTTCAACATGCTGAAGGTCCATTATCGGCAGATCAGCACCTTCCAGGGTAGCAGTGCTGCAAAGGTGGGACTCCTTAGCGGTGACGGAAGCTTCCTCGAAATTGGATACTCTTCGATGCTGCCTCTTATTACAAGCAAGAAGGTAAATCCGCTCTACGTGTGGCGCCAGGATAGCTTCAGCCCACTCGCAGGCGTGCCCAGCATTAGCCAAATTGAGCAGCAGTTCAATCTTTCCAGCGCAGATGCCAGTATTTTGAACAGTTTTGATGGCGTGATGGAAATGGGACACGACGTTGCCGGCCCTCCAGGGATTCCGGCCGATAGGCTTGCGGCTCTGCGGGCGGCATTCAAGAGCGCGTTGGCTGATCCAGGACTTGCGGCGCAAGCTAAAAAGGAGAATTTGGTTCTGGGCTACGGCTCGGGTTCCGAGCTTGACTCGATCGTCCAAGCTGCGAACTCGAATTCTGCAAAGATCGTGGCCGCCGCGTCATAGAAGAATTGAAGGGGGTCGGCGCAAGGAATGCATCGACAGGACTCGACCTTTGAATCGACTGAGGTTTTCTAGTCCCGTCGAGGCGGCTTTGATGCCGGCCCCCTGTTGAGCATGCTGAATTCACGGAAGTTCAGGCCTGGGAGGGTACGGCAGACAGCAGGCGAATGATTTTTTCCCTGAATTCGCCCAGGCGCATATTCAGGAACTGGTTCTTGTCCTGGGCGTGCCGTGAGGCCACCTCTTTGCCCGGCCGAATTGGCTCGGGGACCGTATCCTGACTTTGACAACCGTTTTTGCCAAAAGTATCCATATTGGCCGCTGGTATTCGATGTATTTCATCGATTGGATGGTGGGTTCCCTGGCGGATGATTCCTCTGCTCGGCGGCTCCTAAAAGTTTGCAGTGTTCCCCAGAGCGATGAATTTACGATCGAGATCTATAGTGAATTTCTCTTTCAGGTCAGAGGTGATCCCCTTTGCGTAGTCACCTGGGCATAGGTTATCTGATACGAAGCTGACCGACATTGCATTAACACTAGATGCAATCTTGGAGACTAATTATTTGTTGTCGAGAGCGCTGCTAAAAGTCTGGCTGCTACCAGGAAAATATAACAGATAAGAAAGTGAGCCTTGATCCGATCCTCACGGGATATATACGCCGGCTTTTTTCCACGTCGCTCTTAGTAGCCCACAAAGCCAATTCGATCTGCCACGGCCCATCGCAAATGGCTAACATCTCCCGATCTGAATTGTCTAATTCACGGGTGGCGGCTACGTAGTAGCTGTCGTTGCCTGCAGGTCGTGACCAAAGATGGTTGGTCTGAAAGCTGGAAGCTTGGCTAGGTGGCTGGTGTTCATTTAGCTCTTTGAACCTTGACCAAGCCTGAGCAAGCATCGTCTGTGTCTAAATGTCGGATTTGATCTCGGATTTATTCAGACATTCGCATTGCAAGCAGCATTTGTTGCTCCAATTGAGGCCCCTTCCGGCCAGTTAGCCAAGGTTGGTCTCCTCTGTGTCTGTTACAGGGGTGCTACATTTAGGATCTTCGGGGGGCTTACGCCCAGCTTTGCAATTCTGGCGAGATTTTGAGCGGCAACCAGCAATAGAAAGTCAGCAGTGACCTTTGTTATCCCCCGTACTCTTGCCCTGCGCCCGCCATGAAGTCTTCGTGTGAGATGAGCTAGCTTGCGTTCCACTTTGGGACGGGTCTCTCTGTAGTCTTGTCGAAAAGCCGGATCAGCAAATCTGAGCCTTGCTTGCTGGAGCTGGCGTTCAAATGGACCGATTTGAATAGTCCGTCCCGATTTGGATTTGGTGCATTGGCTAACGAGATGGCAGCTTTTACAGTTCTTTCCAAAAACCGCTCTTCCTCCATCTCGCGTTCTTTTGGGTCTTATCACAATGGTGATTCCAGCGGGGCAGGTGACTGTCCCTTTATCGAGGTCAATTACAAAGTCGCTCTTTGGGATGAGACCATCAATGCGTCTTGGAAACTTGGCCTTTAGGTGAGCCTCAATGAAGCGTTGTTCGAATTGATCGACAAGCTCCCCGGTGCCATAGGCGTTATCTCCATATACGGCTTTGACATCTTCGTCAATGAGATCAAGGGCGACACTTGAGTCATGGACATTACCAGGGGTAACACTTGCTGCAGTGATGATCTCAGATTCAGGATCAATTGCAATATGGGCTTTGTAGCCATCGAAGCGGCTTTTGGAGGACTTGCGCCCATGACGGGCATCTTTGTCAACTGAAGAGATAATGCGGTCTTTGGCCACACGTTTGGAAATAACGTATCTATCAGCTGACACTTCAATGTCTTGTCCCATAATCGCAGAGAGAAATACCAGCGCAGCACCAAGTTCGCCATGGGTGGGCCTAGATTCAAAGTAATCCAAGATGACACTGGCATCTTTTGCGATTGAATTTATAAGTTCATCCCGCTCTTTGGGATCATCCCAGTTGATAATGGGCTTGGCGCTCGGGAGATGGCGGTCCACTTCAATCAGTTGGGATACCACTCCTTTATAGGCGGATTTCTTGGAGACTGACTCTTCATAGACACCTCTGATTCCGCGGCGCAGCAGAGTCACCGTGTCCATCGTCGCCACTGCGTCATAAAGAGGGGTTGAGTCCAACACCCTTGTCTCTTTTACCAGCTTGGCGCGGGATACCACCTCGAGTATTGCATCGAAGATACGTGTGGGGGAATCTGAGCCAGCCAGGCGTGAACGAAAGTCGACTAATACCGTATGGACAAACCCTGGATATTCATACCCAAGGCCACCACAGGCGTACTTGTAGCGCATATCGAACGTAAAGGCATTGGCTGCCTCTCTATCAGATAGCCCATGGAGGCGTTGGAGTACCATGACAGTAGCAAGTATCCGTGGAGGAATCGATGCCCGTCCGAGATTGTCATAGAGATCACTGAAGAACTTGTCAGGAAAGATCTCATCACCAAAGCGGTACAAAAGCTTGAAGATCGAGTTATCAGCTAGAGCGTCGTCGCACAGCCGTGCCGATGAGCCATAGAGATCTTCTGTTTCTGGAGTCGTGCCTAAAGACATTTGGAAACCCATTCAGAAATACAAAGGCCAAGCTGCCATTATACCAGGTCAGAGGTATGATTATCTTAGTTTTACCTATCACATCCAGCTATTTATTGACAGATTTGTCTGTGTCTCTATGATCAATTGCGGTTACGGTTCAATGTCCCGAGATAATCACTCAAGTTCGGCCTAAGGTCGTGGAGAAAAACACCAGCCACCTAGGAATTTGGCAGTATCGCCGCTTTGACCTCTCTCATTGACTTCATCCCGTCAAACGCATCGGCGACCTTGTCTAGC
>DAIDHF010000117.1 GCA_027452005.1 Acidimicrobiales bacterium | reverse complement strand
AGATTTGAAAAAGCAACAACTTCTTGGTTCAGACGCGGAAATCGATCCGAAACTCAGACTGGCTAGAAGACGGTCGTACATGCGCCCGCGGATGGAGGTATCCACGAGCCTTCTCGATACACCAGATCCTCAAAGCTGCGAAAACCGATAAAACTGGCGGGCTAGCGACAAAACTAGCTTCACCTGCCAATTCTACCTTGATTAAAGAGAGTGTTCCCAGCTTCGATCATTGAAAACCCCGGGAACAATAATCGCATCTTGGGCTGTGGCAACTAAGTGATGGAACCCTCGGGCCTGCCCCCACGAGGGAGATCCTTTAGGCCTGCTAGGCCGTACTCGAAAAAACGCTTTCTCCATTTAGAAACGATTTCTCTATGAGTGTCAAGGCGTGATGCAATTTCATCATTTCTGAAACCTTGGGCAGCCATCAATACTATCTTGGCACGGATAACATCACAATACGGTGACGTATAGCGACGAGCCGCCTCTTCCAGCTCGCTGCGTTGATCTGGAGTAAGTTCTAGTAGATATGGGCTTTTTCTAGTCATGTGCCTATCCATTATATGTCATAAATAAAGCAGTAAAATGCCAACTCATGTGATACTATTACGTTATCGTACTTATTAGTTGATGTATTTAGAACCACCCATACCGGACGGATTCTTGATTAGAAAGACCCGAGGTGGCAGGTAAAAGGCTAAATGCGCGAACGGAATCGGTACTTAGGGCCATAAAGAGCTTCCACGACTCAAATGGCCTTCGATTCGATTCTTTAAATATCGACCCTGACATGGCCAGAGCCTATCTGGTCAACTCAATGCTCACCCCTTCCACCAAAGGTACCTATCGCTGGATATTCAGCAGCACCTTTAGTATCGACGCCCTAGGCGACCTTTCATTTACGGGCTCTAAAGCCCCAAAGCCTTACTCAATGGATGAAAGGGCGGAGCTAATCTCAATTGCCCGGTCGCAAAACAAAGCCTGGCGGAGATCCTCTGCTCTGGCTATGATCGCGCTTTCAATAGGCGCTGGGTGTAGAGCGCATGAACTGAACAACGTCAAGGGAAGAGATCTGACTACCGATGGCAGTCACCTAGTAGTTGACAACAGGGCGGTTCGAGTCAAATATCCCTGGAATGAGGTTCTCGCTTCGCTGAAGCAAGAAGAAGATAAATTCCTCTTTCATCCAAATGCCCCAGGGCGTGACACTAAAAACTTTATCTGTGGCTTCGCATCGGATTTGACAAAAGACCCAGCTTCCCCACGATTTCAAATCGCACGGGCCCGGTCCAGTTTCATCTGTGATAGGTGGAATGAAGCCCTCCCGCTCAGAGAACTTTTAGAGACAACCGGAATTCGCCAAGTGGAGTCCCTCATGCGCTATGTGCATCTATTAGATGGTGCACCCGGGACAAAAGCCGGTCTACGCCACATGTTGGCAAAAGGAAATCCCTAAAAGTGACTGCCGTCGGCTGGCTAAATGACCTAGGAACAATTAGTGCCGACAGAGTTGAACTAGCGATCTCTCTGGTAGAAGGATCAAAAGAGGTGTGGAGACTTGAGGATTCTCTCCATAGGGGGACAGGGAGACCCCGTGGACTTTCCGTAAGGGCTATTTTGGTCGCAATTGTGACACTGGCACTTGATGACCGACCCCTTATTTTGAAATCAGCAACAGAAGTTCTCTTCGAACTTAGCCAAAGCCAAAAAGAAAGACTGGAAGTAAAAGGGGGGACAAGAGGCCAAGATGAATTCCTCAACACATATCGACGGGTGCGCTATTTGTTCCACCTGATCTGTGGTGAGGTGGATCCATCGCCGTTGCCTAAAAATCTCTGTGTCGATGCGGAAATACTTGCATCACGGGCCAAGCCTCTAAGT
This sequence comes from Acidimicrobiales bacterium, assembly GCA_027452005.1. Classification (GTDB taxonomy): domain Bacteria; phylum Actinomycetota; class Acidimicrobiia; order Acidimicrobiales; family JAKAVM01; genus JAKAVM01. Next base: position 1,643 of record DAIDHF010000117.1, on the reverse strand, counting down.
GAATCCGAAAGTGCAGATAAGGCTGCATCTCTAGCTCGATTGTGCAATTCGCTGCTTGACCAGAGCGTAAAGCTGATGACAACTAATGAACTAAGGTCTTACGACGGATCGATTGGCCTTGACGCCACCCCTGTCCCGCTCTTTTCCAGGGGGCCATCGAAAACAAAAGGTACATGCGCCAGTGACCCAGATGGTGGATGGTATGTGCGTGAGGGCGACCACAGAGATAGCGAAGACAACAAGGGTAGACGTAAAACCAAAATAGCCTGGGCTCTTGAAGCCACGATTGCCACCATGGCGCAACTAAGAGATGAGGGTGGTCCAAAACATCCCAATCTGGCCATTGGCATAGGGATGTCAAGGCCGGGACACAACCCAGGTGGAATGGGGGCAGAGGTGCTCACCCAAATATCGCAGAAGGGCTATAAGCCAGGTTATTTAGGGGTTGATAGAGCGTATTCGGGTGCCAATCCAGAGAGTTTCCATCTTCCTGCTTTAGCCCTCCGATACCGTGTAGTTATGGACTACCGCATAGATCAATTAGGGCGCCAGGCCAACAGCTCCGGAGCGCTTTTAGTAGAGGGAGGCTGGTACTGCCCGGAGATGCCATGCCTTCTCATCGATGCAACCATTGACTGGAGAATGGGAAAGATTGACCAGGCCACATACGACATGAGAATTCTAGCCAGGAAAGCGTATTCTCTTCGGCGAAAACAGGGTCCTGACCAAGATGGATATGAACGCTATAGCTGTCCGGCGACTGGGAAATATCCAAAAGTGAAATGTCCTATTCGCCCCAGCTCACTGCTAACGCAAGATGGCAGAATAAAAGTCAAGGTAGCAGAATCCGAAGAACTCAAGCCCGCGATTTGTTGTCAAAGTTCAATAACCATCTCAGTAGATGTAGGAGTTCGCCATCGTCAAGAACTGGCCTTTGGATCTAATGAGTGGCACAACCGTTATGCCACTCTGCGCAATAGCATCGAAGGGTTGAACGGATACATCAAAGACCCATGCCACGAAGCCCTTTCTCAACCAGGACGGAGAAGAGTAAGGGGAATTGCTCCGCAGTCCATATTTGTGACAGTACTTCTAATGGCAGCCAATGTGAGAAAGACCAACAGTTTCAGACACGAGCAAGCTCAAAGGGGAGGAACGCATCCTCCTAAACGCCGAAGGACGAGCCTTACCGCCTACGCCTAGATAAATAGAGAGCAGATATCACAAAACGACGCGTAGGGAATTTCTGATAGGCGAAAGCGGACCAATTACAAGACCAAATTTCCCTAAGACAGCACTACAAAGCAAAATGAGTCACACCCCGGTGCCACAATAGACTTCCAGGGCGTGACTTTTGTCGTTATGACCAGGTTAGTTTTGTCACTAACCCCTGGTGGGCCGGGAGGGATTCGAACCCCCGTAGGCTGAGCCGGCAGATTTACAGTCTGCTTCCTTTGGCCACTCGGACACCGACCCGTAGAAATAGGATAGCCTGTTGATTCATGCCTACCTTCGATGTTGTTTCAGAAGTCAATATGCAAGAAGTAAAAAATGCCTTGGACCAAGCAAATCGTGAGGCAAGTACCCGATTTGACTTCAAGGATACGGGTTCGAGCATTGAACTCTCGGGCCAGGAGTTGAAC
>DAIDHF010000116.1 GCA_027452005.1 Acidimicrobiales bacterium | reverse complement strand
CTACCCGTGCAGTTCAAAGTCCTAGAGGCCATGAACGGATAGGCAGATCCCAGATTGGCCGTGGTCACCTGGTGGGCCGGTAGGCGCATTAGCTAAGGCCCCGGCCCAAAGGCAGAGTCCAAGACAGTGCCCGAGATTGATCTCCATATAGCCTCCTAAGCGACAAGAACGACCTGGCAGCAGCCTGCTCGATGGCTGAACAGTTCCTCGACAACTGCTCGGAGCTTGAAGCGGAGACCAGCACGTACCCAGAGAACCTGTAGTTGGCGTGTCCATCGGCCAACTCGCGCTCACGCTGACTGAGGACCTCGTCCTCTCGACGTCGTCTAGTCGAAATAGCAAAGCCCCCGCGTCGACGAAGCTCGTCGTCAGCTGCCCGGGTTACCCGGGCATTTTCCAACTGCCTGGTGGCCTTGAGGGAGTCGACAGGTTCCATCGTCACCGACACGCAAACCCGTTCAGAGCAAGAAAAGATGATTGGAGCTAAAAAGTCGGCCCGAACTTCCAGCCTGGGCCACTCTTCAATCCAGTACACGGCGTGTTCAATAGCGTCAGTAACAACGGTCGACCAGGCTGACTTGCTTGAAATTGGCCAGGGCAAAGTGCTTGATATATTGGTGGACCCTAAACAGAAATAGCTCTTGATAAAACTCCCTAGGGCGTATCGATCTAGGACTCCCTCAACACACAGCTCTGCCCTGTTCAGTTCACTTACAGCACACGACAAGAGGTCAGAAATCAACACTGTCGTGGCCTCACTAGGTTGCAAATAACCACTATGGCTCTGGCCTAGCCCATTGAATAGTCCCTGGCGCGGTGGCCTGTGTGGATCGGAAGTAAACACAACGTAAGAACCGGTATTGGCTGTTAGCTGAGTTGAGTCACTTAGTAGGTCGAGATATGACAAAAGTGCCTTCTGGGACCCTCTTGGCGTGCCCTCGGTGTCTATGTTGTCTAAGAGCGTGTCCAGGCCACCGGGTGCCGATCGGGTTATCCACTGAACTCTAGAAATCGGTGACTTACTCGCGGCGATACTTGCAAGTAGATTAGACCACCCGGTTACTCGCTGGTCGCGCTCACTAGCTTCCAGGAGGGTGAACCCTCCAGATGAAACCGGGAGAACAATTGAGTACCTACCACAGGTTCCATCGAAAATAACACCTATCTCGCCAATGTGAGATATCTGAATTGGGAACAGGTGGACCTTCCATCCTATTGATCCCCTCGGTGTTGCAACGAGTCTTTCTCGGGTACCTCCCCTCACCTTGTCTGGTACTACCACCGTATTGGTCGACTTCGTAAAAGTCCAGGCAATCCAGAGTGGAATCCACTCGTCAAGACATCTCCCAAAGATGGGATAGGTGACACTCGCAATCGCGAACACAAATATAGCGACGGAGATTACAAGACCAAAGACTCCTCCAAGACCCCTCATTATCACTACATCAATGGCTAAAGAGCTGGCACCAGCAGCGATTTGACTTGCCCGAAAGCCTGCTAGCGAACTCTTGCGCTCAAGTGACCCAAAGTAATATCTAGATTCCAGATCCGCCATCTTGGTTCCAGTTCTCTAGCAGCTTTTCAGCAACCTTGTTTGTTCCGTTAGCTTCGGCCCACCTAAGCCCACCTTGGCCGACGGGGTTGCTCTGGTTGTTTTTTGACCCGGTTCTGTCAGGATCTTGTGGATCTCCCCAAGATGGTGCGCTACCTGGTCCGCTCCGCCGATGAGATCCCGGGGAGAAGTTAGATAGCGAACTCGTAATCGAGCCACCGCTAGAGCCACCTAGTCGATCTAACCCTCCGAGTGAGTCTTTGAGATCCATAACCATGCCAATGGTGGTGCCGGCTCCGGTAGCTAGACCAACCGCCTTTTTGGGGACCGCTGCAACTGAAGATAGGCCTCTCTTGGAGAGGCCTTCTAAGTGGGAAACGATACCGTCATGAGTCATGGGAACTAGCTTGAGCACTCCATATGGGGCAAATGCGGCCAGCAGGACGAGAGATACCCCAACCACAATTCCAGACGGGTCATTTGGTCCAGGATTGGATATAGCACTCACCCCCAGAGAAAGAGTTGCTACGATTACTAATTTTGAGATAATCAGTGCTCCGAGGGTTTCGAATACTTTTCTAGACCAATGCGATATATATCCGTTTACCGACCCGACTAGAGCTAGTGGTACGAACAGGACAATCACGTAAATTGCGCTAGTCCTGATTACAAGTTCAATCCAGAGAATCAATCCGGCAAAGGCCACGACGCAGGCCAGAATAAATCCAACAAATGCTGGAACTGCTGGACCCCCGACCGAGGTCGTTGGAGACTCCATCCACCGCTCCAGAGATCCAAAAAGTGACCTCAGGTGTCCACCAGAGCCGGTTGAGATCGCCTTTGACATGTTATCGACCAAGCTGAGGGCAAACTGGGTCCCTTCAATTGTTACGGCCGTGGCCAGGATTGCGAGTGGAACACTCACAAGTACGGTTCTCCCGAGCCGAGATAGGTCTTGACTGATAACCGCCTGAACAGTAGATATCAAGAGGGTGGGCAAAATGCACAGCACCCCCAGTTCCTTCATGACGTGATAATGAGACACAAACCAACCCGCCCCAAGATAAGGGGCCGAGGTTTCACTAATGACCCCACCTAGCCGGTCCAGAAACCACACGGCTCCGTTGGCAATCCACTGGGTCAGGGTTCCCATAATACCTTGGGCCCCAAACCCTAAGATTCCTGACCCTATTGAGGTGACAATAGAACCGATCACGGCCATGGCTTCCAGTGGATCTTGTTGGGATTACAAAGGGCTTGTCTGTTCCTAAACACCAATCCGGTCAGTGTATTGACAGCCCGGTGTTGAAGAAGAAGTTGATCAGCGGAGGTGCAGCTCCTATTAGTAAGGCGGCCAGTCCTGATATCAAGACGGCCTTGCGGCCCACATAGGTCTGCTGATAGTTCTGACTGTGTGATCCCAGGGCCCATGCCGTGGCCCCGACAACCAGGGCGACCAGGCATAGGGTTAGTGCCCATCCCCCGATCCCGTTGGCCAGATCTTGGAGTTGTTGGGAGCCTGGGAGGTTTGAAGAAGAGATGTTTAACTGGGCCGGGCCACTGGTGGAGGCAGCTCCCAGGATCGGACTCGTCCAGTTGGCAAGACTAATCATTCTATCTATTATCCTTTCGTAGTTTTTCTTTATATTTCATGTTGTTTTTTAGTATATGTATATATACGATGTCAAGTAAGTCATGATTAAGGTTGCCTCGGGAGTTCTCATTGGGTTCTTGGTTGTCCCGCTCGCCGGGTTCAGCCTGGTGATGGGCCTGGCCGGTACCTCCCAGGCCGGAGGTCCCCAGTTGCCCGGAACTGTCCGAACTCCAAATCAGACAAACCAACCCGGGCTTGAGGCCGCCCTATACCGGGTCGCTCAGGAGGCACTGACGAACTGCCTCAAGCACGCCCAGGCCGATTGCGTTCATGTGCGGCTGGCCCGCACCGCCGACGAGATCCGGCTCGAGGTCGCCGATGACGGTCAGGGGCTCGGTACC
>DAIDHF010000115.1 GCA_027452005.1 Acidimicrobiales bacterium | reverse complement strand
TCAAGAGACCTACAACAAGTGGCGGCCACATAGTTCCCTGGGATATCTAAGCCCTGAGGAGTTCTTGAGCCTAGCTAGGGCCGATCAGAGAAAGATACTACTCAAATCCTCAAAACGACGTAACTACTACGCCAAGGTATTCTTCAAGATATCTGCCAATCAAGACCTGGCGATGGTATCATGAAGGACGAAATACCAACATTGAGGGTGGAACGACTAATGGGGACCCGCCAAAGGTACTAGTGGCATCAACATCTGATGGTGCAGACCAATTCGATCCGTCATATACAAGAGCATTGCCTGAGTTGCCCGCTGCTGCGTAGAAAGTCACCGTTGAACACGACACGGTAAGTGCATTCGTACCGTCGATAGATTCAGGGGCTGACCAGCTGGTGCCGTTCCAAGTGAGGAAATGACCGACATCGTCAACCGCAATGCACGTTTGGGTCGTGGGACATGCCAAGTCCAATGCACCAAGATCACCCGGTAGGGCGACAGGTGGAGTCCACGAAATTGACGCCACCGGCACACTAGTCGCCACTGAGCGCGCCATTGGTGTAGCGACCACGGAAAGGATGCCTGCAATCGCCAAGATCGCGCTTCATGTACGTTTAGCGGGTGGTATGTATTGAAGCCTCATTTCTGATGCTATGTATCACCAGTCACTCCTGATATCAGTTTCCTATCATTCTCGACCTGGCACCAGCGAAGCTCTGCGCGATACGACAAGAGTGTCCCGTTAAGGAGCGACCAAAACCAGGACCCATCCTATCGATTCGTACGAGTCTGAACTGTTGCAGACCCGGATCGTCCTCCCTGGGTCCATGGTCCCGATGATTTCTAACTCACCGGACTCACTCGGGCGCAAATATGGCATGGGGAAGCTTGCCACACTTCGGGGCGCGGGCATGTCACCTGGGTGTGGCACTATAAGGCTGCCATCCCGACGATATTGGTAGGCGACCCACTCCCGAAAAAATCAGCATCGCCGAATGTGAAGATCCCACCATCTGAAGCGATTTCCCAGTAGCCGCCTCCGTCGGGGGTGCCAGTCATGCCAACGACTGGTGCAGCAAGCGGTTCAATTGAGTTGCTGCCGCCTGGGGACAACGCAGGTTTCAGCTGGCCCGGAGAGCCGTGATATGCAGCGTCTCCAAAGGAAAATACTCCCCCGTCGGAGGCGACCAGCCAGTAGCCTTTACCATCTGGGGTGGCTGCCATGCCGACCACGGGATTGACAAGCGGTAACGACCCAGCTGATCCATAGAAACCGGCGTCACCAAAGGAAAGTACTCCCCCGTCGGAGGCGACCAGCCAGTAGCCTTTACCATCTGAGGTGGCTGCCATGCCGACCACGGGATTGACAAGCGGTAACGACCCAGTTGCTCCATAGAAACCGGCGTCACCAAAGGAAAATACTCCCCCGTCGGAGGCGACCAGCCAGTAGCCAGATCCTGGCGACAGCATGCCTGGTCCTGTCTCGATAAGTGGATTCCAGGTTTGGTTAATTTTCGAGTACCGTCCTACCGCGGTGCAGTTATGCACCGAAGTGCAGGAGATACCGGCGAGGCGACTGTCGGATTCATTGAAGCCGTTACCAGAGAACCCCGGAGGCGGAGGTTCTTGTGTTGCCGCCCAGGTGCCGTTAGTTTCGGTCATGATCAGTGGATTCGTGTTGTTTAGAGGTGGCTCTATGGGACTACTAGCATCGGCGTAGTTACCGACAGCCGTGCAATTGCCAACCGAAACACATGAAATGGCTAAAGCGAAGGTTGAGAAGGCAGGTGACGGTGATAGACCCGAGATCGAAGGCTCTTGTGTTGCAGCCCAGGTGCCGTTAGTTTCGGTCACTATCAAAGGGTGGTAATACTCTCCGACATCATTGTAGGAGCCCACTGCTTCACAATTGCCAACCGAAGCGCACGAAACGCCATTCAGGCTGGCTCGGAGATTTTCCGTGGCAGGCGCTGGCGACACAACCGAGATCGAAGGCTCCTGTGTTGCAGCCCAGGTGCCGTTAGTTTCGGTGATGATAGCTGGGTCCATGTTGCCGTTTAAGTCAACATAGGAACCCACCGCAGTGCAGTTGCCCGCCGAAGCACATGAGATGCCAGAGATTTGAGCAAAGTCCGATCCTCCAGCAGGTACTGGCGACAGACCTGAGAGCGGAGGTTCTTGCGTTGCCGCCCAGGTTCCGTTAGTTTCGGTCATGATAAGGGCGTCCCAGGTGTCATTTACATCTCGGTATTCACCCACCGCAGTGCAATTATCTGCCGAGATACATGAAATTCCCCACAGCCAGCCGTGGTTGACCGGATCCGTAGTAGAAGCTGGCGACAGACCTGAGAGCGGAGGTTCTTGCGTTGCCACCCACGTGCCGTTAGTTTCAATCATGATGAGCGGCTCTTGGCTGGTGGTGCCGACCTTGGCATCTTGGTAAGAACCAACCGCAGTACAGTTATCCGCCGAGCTACATGAGATCCCTACGAGTTGAGTAAATCCGATATTACCAGCTACGGGGGTTGGCGACAGACCTGAGAGCGGAGGTTCCTGCGTTGCCACCCAGGTTCCGTTAGTTTCGGTCATGATGAGCGGTTCGGAGTTGTCATTCACGTCATAGTAAGAACCAACCGCGGTACAGTTGCTCTCAAAAGTACAAGATATGGCTGAAAGTGACAAGTCGAATGGATCGGCAGAGGGCGCGGGCGACAAGCTCGACAGTGGAGGGTCCTGTGTCACCACCCAGCCAGTCGAAGCTGATGTTGAAGCACTGGCAGGAGGGCTCGACATTAGAAAACCTACTCCAGCGAGGCCGACGATGCTAACGGTGGCCGCTGTGACAATTTGCAGGCGAAACCACAAAAGCGGGTAGACCCCAGATCCGATGACCCGGAGGGCAATTGATTTCTGGCCCGCGCCTCCCTCCTGGTACAGCTTACGGGCGCTTCGCTCGTTATCTGGCAAACGTATATCTCCGTGTGAGATCATATAAGATCATTCAAAGCGATAACTATGGAAGGGCTGCCACTCCGACAATCGGGAATGTGGCACTCGCATTTCCGAAGTTCGTGGCATCACCGAATGCGTAGACACGGCCATCTGAACCAACAAACCAATAGCCAGCTCCATCGGGCGTTGCCGCCATACCTACGATATTGTTCACGCTTATTGATTGCGAGCAAGTTGGATAATTCAAGCAGTACGTGTTCCCACGGAACGCAGCGTCACCGAAGCTGAAGATCTCGCCGTCGGAGGCGACTATCCAATAACCATTGCCATCAGGAGTAGCCGCCATTCCCACTACGGGATATTTTGTGACGCCGCTTGCCGACCCGTAAAAATGGGAAGCCGCGTCGCCGAAGCTGAAGATACCACCGTCGGAGGCCACTTCCCAGTAACCATTGCCGTCTGGTGTAGGGGCAATGGAAACCATTGGTCTATTGAGTGGTTTTGCCCCCATAGAACCATAGAATCCAGCGTCACCAAAGGTGAAGACTCCCCCGTCAGATCCCACCTCCCAGTAACCCTTGCCATCTGGTGTAGAGGCTCCTCCCACAATTGGAGCGTCGAGCCTACTAGGGGGGTTACCAAGTGCTAGTGCACCTCCAAG
>DAIDHF010000114.1 GCA_027452005.1 Acidimicrobiales bacterium | reverse complement strand
GTAGAGTTCATGGTCTACCCATCCTAGCCGTATTCCTTCAACAATTTCACCTCGGACTCCGTCAGGCCTCCCCGGGCCTCGATCAGGTCAGGTCTGCGTTCAATAGTTGTCAAGATCGACTGAACCCATCTCCACCTGGTAATTTGCTCATGATTGCCCGACAGGAGCACCTCGGGTACTTTGAGCCCATTGAAGTCCTGTGGCCGGGTGAAGTGGGGGTATTCAAGCAAATATCCCTGGAAGCTCTCCTGGGAGAGGGACTCCAAATTCCCCACAACCCCGTCCAAGAGCCTGGTAACGGCTTCGATAATGACCATAGCGGCAACCTCTCCACCAGCCAGGACGAAGTCGCCAATGGACACCTCGTCGTCGGCTAGACGATCAACTGCCCGTTGGTCGACCCCCTCATACCTCCCACAGAGCACGGAGAATCCTTCTCCAGCGGCCAACCTTGAGGCGTAGGCCTGGTCGAACCTGGTCCCCCTTGGGGATAGGAACAAACAGGGCCTCTTGGGTTTGGTCTCTTCAAAGGCCCTGAATATCGGTTCTGGCCTCATGACCATGCCGGGCCCTCCTCCATAAGGGGAGTCGTCGACCTGAGCGTTGCCTCCAACCGCCCACGTTCTCAGGTCATAAGTTGTCAGCTCAAAGTATCCAGCTTCTAGAGCCTTGGCCACAAGAGAGTGCCTTGAGAATTCATAGACCATCTCTGGGAAAATAGAAAAGACCTCTATTGTAAACGGGTTGGTATTCATATGAACTTACTTGGACGGCTAGCTAGCCTGACCGGGTTAGGTTGCAATCTCAAAGAGTCCCTCTGGCGCATCTACCAAGATTCGACCCCGTTCATCGGGAAAGCAAGTCACAAATACCACTGGTACTAAACACTTTGACTCTAGGACAAGAAGGTCTGATGCGGGATTGGCTTCCACGGCCACGACCTTGCCTCTTGATGTTCCGGTAGAATCTACAACCTCGGCACCGATCATGTCGTCCACCCACAGTACCGAGCTGTCCTCAATCTTCTTAGCCAGAACCCTGTGTTGGCGTAAGGCCTCAGCCTGATTCCTAGTGTCTATTCCCGCAAACTTGACTATCCAGTGAGTAGTATCAACCCAACTCTGACCCTTGCTGGGTACCTGAGAGGCCTGCTGGACCACCACCTCCATCAACGAATCGTCTGGGCCAACCCGGGACACACGGGACTGTGGTCCGGGGGGTTTAGTCAAAAATACCACCCTACCAGTGTCTAGGTGCTCTGGACGGTCAGAGGTGAGGACCAAGACTACCTCACCCTTGACACCGTGGGCTTTTGAGATATAGCCGATCTCAAGCAACTTACCCATCTCTGATAAGTCACGGGGGTTTATATTGGACACCGAGACCTTTAGTTTTAGATGAAGCTAAGTCGCCTAATCAAACAGATAGGATCAGTCGACTATGTCAACCCGGGCATCGATACCCTCTTTGGCACCAGCCGCCCTGACCACGGTCCTGACAGCCGTTGCTATCCGACCCCGTTTGCCAATGATCTTACCCATGTCGTCTGGAGCCACGTTCAATTTCAAGGTTACTCCTCCGCCGGACTCTTCAATATCTACAAACACAGAGTCGGGGTTGTCTACAATCGACTTGGCCAGGTGCTCTAGAACGGCCTTTGGGATGGCACCAACGACACGATTAGCGTCGTTATCTACTCCATCTAAATCTTCCCGTACGTTTCCAGGTTCTGCTAGTGACATGCTGACTCTACCGCCTTACTTGGCCGACTGCTTAGAAATTCCGGCCAACTTGAGCAACTTGGCAACCCTATCGGTTGGTTGAGCTCCATTATCTAGCCACTTCGTCGCCTTGGCTTCGTCAATCTTGAACTTCGAAGGCTCCGAGCGCGGCTCGTAGGTGCCAATAATCTCTATAAATCTCCCGTTGCGAGGTGAACGTGCGTCTGCGGCCACTAAGCGGTAGGTGGGTTGCTTTGTCTTGCCCATCCTCATAAGACGGAGTTTTACTGCCACTGTGTTTCGATTCCTTCCAGGAGTCTCTTGTGAGATTTGATGTTACCTTGTCGGCCAGCTCGGGATAGTACAGACGTCATGCTGACCTAGTTTGAAAGATCTTAGCCTATTTAGAGTGGCATTTGTAAAGTCAAGACCACAAGGCCATCAAAACACCCTGGAATTGGCCGAACCAGAATAATGGGCCTTCTAATGCTAGGTCGGGAACCTGGACTTGTTGATTTCGTCTAAGCCTCCCAGCTCCTCTAGCTGTTTTGACAGGGCGTCCACTGAACCGGGACCACCTAATAGCTCTCGAATTCCTGAGATAGATGGCATCACCCCGGGCGCCTTGACCGAAGAGCGTGCCTTCCCTTTAGACTTCCCGGACTTCTTACCCTTTGATGACTTTCGAATCTGAGTCGGTGAAAATCCCATCGACTTCATCATCTTTTGCATCTCCTTGAACTGCTTTAGGAGGTTGTTCACATCAGAAGTTTGCGTCCCACTTCCGTTGGCAATCCGGAGTCTGCGTGATCCGTCGATAAGTTCAGGACGCACTCGCTCAGTTGGAGTCATAGACCTAATGATTGCCTCGGTCTTGACAAGCTGTCCTTCGTCGATGTCTGCGTTCTTTATGTCCTTTGGAACACCGGGCATCATTGAAATTAGTCCCTTTAGGGGACCCATCTTTTTGAGCTGTTGAAGCTGGGCTAGAAAGTCCTCCAGGGTGAGTTTACCCTCCATGAGGCGCTGCGCTGACTCGGCGGCTACCTCTTCGTCGAACTCCCTCTCGGCGGTCTCGATCAATGTCAAAACGTCACCCATGCCAAGAATTCGACTAGCCATTCGATCCGGGTAGAAGTTGTCAAAGTCCCCCATCTTCTCGCCGGTAGAGGCAAAAGCAATCGGCTTTCCCACTACCCCTTTTACCGACAGCGCAGCCCCTCCTCGACTGTCGCCATCAAGTTTGGTAATGATAACCCCGTCGAGGGAAAGTGCCTCGTTGAATGCCTCGGCGGTCTGAACGGCATCTTGACCGGTCATCGAGTCGATGACCAAGAACGTGTAGTGAGGTGAGATCGACTGAGATATCTCTCGAACCTGATTCATCATCTCGACATCAATCGACAATCGGCCGGCGGTATCAACTATTAGAACGTCACGCCCCAGTCGAATGGCCTCCTGCAGTCCCTTCTTGGTGACTTCAATGGGATTTGTGGGCTCTGAAAATACCGGTACTCCAACTTGGTCGCCTAGAACTCTAAGTTGTTCAACGGCAGCTGGACGTTGCAAATCGGCGGCCACCAGTAGGGGGTTTCTCCCCTGGCGCTTGAACCAGTTAGCAAGCTTGCCTGCTGTTGTGGTCTTCCCGGAGCCTTGCAGGCCAGCAAGTAGGACAATGGTCGGCGGTCTAGAGGCATAAGTGAGCTTGAATCCGTCTCCACCTAAAATACCCGTCAGTTCCTCGTTGACGATCTTGATGACCTGCTGGGAGGGTGCCAGAACCTTCGAGAGGTCTGCTCCAATACACCTTACGCGCACCGCCTCCTGAAAGTTCTTAACGACGTCAAAATTTACGTCAGCGTCTAGGAGAGCGATACGAATTTCTCGCAAGACTAAATCAACGTCAGCTTCTGACAGTCGACCCTTGGAGCGGAGCTTGGTAAATATCTTGTCGAATTTGTCACTCAGGGAATCAAACACGGTTAATACTCTACATGTTTGGAGTCCCTAGGTATTTAGTTGTTGGAGCAGTAAGCGTCTAGTTT
>DAIDHF010000113.1 GCA_027452005.1 Acidimicrobiales bacterium | reverse complement strand
ACAGTCGACCACATCGTAGTCTCTGGTATGATCACGCGATTATCCAGATCGTCTCCGCCTGAAAAACCCCGGCTGGCCAGCACCCCAACCACACGAAACTGAGATCGGCCGATAATCATGGTCTGACCCAGGGGATCAACTGAACCGAATAATTCACTGACCACAGTTGAACCAATTACCGCGACCGGGGCCGACTCCGCAACATCTTGGGTAGAGATAAAACGCCCGGAACCGACCGTAAAATCTGCCGCTGACGCGTAGGCACTAGTTGTACCAACAATATTTGTTACGGCCGTACGTGCAGCATACTGTACAAGTTTCCTTGCCGTTGTAACCGGAGCCACTGATATGGCCGCCGGAAGATAACCCGGATTACTCAGTGCAGTCAAGTCTGTCATGGTCAGACTCTGGCTCGAGATGCCATAGTCAATCCCAGAAGATGAGACAGGTACTGGCGAAATCACGATAGAGTCCGGGCTCAAGCCTGCTATCGGTTGACTTATATCTGAAGAGACATTACGAGAGGCTGTAAATGCCAGCGATACCATAGCTACAGCGACGGCGACGAACACCGTATCGACTACCAGTCGGGTCATCCGTCCGCCCTTGGAGGAGGGTTGGGCGCTCTTAGGTAGGGGTGTAGAACTACCGGACTCCGACGATTCGGATTCGATCAAGGCAACCCTGCCTGCGCAAATCCCTGATTTGCCACTAATAGGACCTGTTCGCCGGCCCTAAGTCCGGACTTAACCTGTACCAAGCTCGCACCCTGAGCACCAATAGTGATAGCGGTTGGAACTGCAGCGTTGTTGTACCAAACATCAACGTGAGCAGTGCCGCCAAGCAGGTATACAGCAGAAACCGGCACCGAGAGTGCATTAGCAACTTGTGAAACCGCCACAGTCACGTTGACGCTGAGGCCAGGGGTGAGCTGGCTACTTGGGGCCGTAGGTACGAACGTCGCATAGTAGGAGGAAACCCCAGAAACCATGACAGGATTCGATGAGACTGCAAGGATCTTCCCTGCTATCTCCAGTCCATTGAGGGTCGATCCGGTGACCGTGGCAGCGAGACCCGGTGATACCAATGAGAGGTCGTTGGACGGAAACGAGAATCCAACTACAAGCTGACTTGGGGTGCCAATAACAAATAGAGGAGATGCATTACCCCCGCCTCCATTAGTCAACCCGGCCACAGGCGTATTTGTGCCCGGCAACGATTGACCCGCAGTCGGGCTTCCAGACACGGACTGACCGACCTGTCCATTGATTGCCAAAACGGTCCCAGCTATCGGCGCAGCTAGGGTCAGGTTGGCGAGCCTGTCTTGTGCCGCCTGAAGGCCAGCCTGTGCTGAAGATACAGCCGATTGAGCGGCTGAAACCTGTGACGGGTTCGAAGTCTGAGCCGCCGCTAGGTTCGACTTGGCGGAGTTGACCTGGCCCTGGGCCTGATCAATACGAAGGACGCCTGCAGAAGCATCAGTCTGAGCACGTGCCTGATCGGTCGCGAGTTGGTGCTGCTGGGCGGTGAGTTGGCTCTGATATGACTGACACAGCGCAGTCGCACCGGTCGTCGCATTCGAGCAGTTGGCATTATCGAAGTTCGTCTGAGCAGTCTGTACCGCTGCCTGATCAGAGACGATGTTCTGCGCATCGGTCGCATTTGTAGTCTGGACGCTTGAGGTGGTGTCAGTTAGAACCTGTTCAGCGTTGGTAAGTGCGGTCTGGAGCAGAGACTGCTGACTTGCCGTCAACGGATTCTCAACCGCGCCCAGACTTGCCTGAGCGGACGCGAGGTTCGCTTCGGCCTGCGAAACAGCACTCTGTGCGGACGCACTGTCCAGTGTTGCCAAAGGAGCTCCCTGAGAGACAGACTGTCCAACTGTGACGTCGATCTGCGCAAGGCGACCAGAGTATGGGAAATTGACGTAAGTCTCAGAGGCCGGAACAACGGTCCCAGTTGCAGCCACTACGACTGGGAAGCTATTGATAGACGCCGTGGCTAGCTGCGGTTGGATCGACGAGACGTTGGTAGCCGGCAGTACAAGCCTGACCCCAAAGGCTATTGCACCCACAACTAGTCCAACTGCCACAATGATGACGAATATCCTTGCGGCCTTAGTGGACATTTGATGACTCCGTTAGACTAAGGGGGATCCCAACGATCGAGATCCTGGTTGGGAGATCACGTAACGTGTATAGACGGTTGACTTCGAACACCTATCTTGCAAACTCCCCTAAATACAGCTGACCTAATTGGACTTGGGACAGCGCTAAGTAAGCCTAACGACAACCGTCGCCATGAACACATACGCCCTTGAATGCTCTCCAATTTACGCCAACATTACGAGCAGTGTCAACAGCTAGGTTGGGCCAAGAGGCCGGTCGAACTGAGTCAGAGCCCCACCTAGCAGGCAGCATTCGTCGATTCATACCACTTCCCACGATCATACCTCCTGGTTCGATTAACGCTCTTGAAGCAAATGAAGCCCCGTTCCAGATCTATTTAGGACAAATCGAACTGCTCAACTCAGTGAATTCCGGGGCTCTTATTGCAGGCCAAGACGGTCAAATAGCACACACGTGCCTCTTAGTCCGCCACGCAACATTCTTCCTTGAGGCAGATGTCAGTTGAATTCCAAATCGAACGGGATCTTTGCAAGGTCAGCAGAGAACAGTCGGTTGACCCCTTAGGAGCCGCTGCTCTGATAGATAGCAAAAACGATCAAGGTACGTCACTTCCGGGTGGCAGCCGTCTGTAACGGTTCCCACCACTCTCCGAAGCGATCCATTAGTACCTGACTCAGCTCTCCTCCGTAAAGGTGACCATGGTCACCTTTAGCGCCTAGAAAGTGCAAAGATCTGTGACTTAGAGCACCATTTCTGGAATCATTCGCCACGCATTCGGGTGACTCCTGTAGAAAGGTCTGATTGCTCTCTAATTCATTGAAGTGATTATGTCAGGCTATTTTACCAGCTAGTTCGCCAGATCTGCCTAGAGTCCGGGGGTTGGAACTGCAGTCGGACACCCCAACAATGCGGTTCGCGACCATGGAGCGTGACCGCCGATCGTGAGAAGCCTCTTGATATCGGCACATTCAAATGCTATCTTTAGCAAATTAGAAAGACGAAGTTCAAATCGTTGGCTGGGGAGTTCATGTACCTGCGTGACTCTTTGGTACATCTAAGGAAGGTATAGCCGTGATAAAACGAATTCTAAGCTCTGCCGCCGCCGCAGCACTACTTTCAGCTACTGCTGCGGTGGTGCTCCCGGCTGCAGCGAGTGCTGGCACGCCTAACAGCAGTTACGTGCCGGTAGGACTAAACATCGGAAATCTAGAAAACACCGTGCCACCGATCGTCGTGCCGAGCGGGTCGCATGCGACCCAGTTCGAGCAGACGGTAACTGATGCGGCTGGTAACTTCTGGACCGATTCCACCAACACGGGACTAAACACGGGACTACTAGTCGAGATGTCCGCTGCATCACCGCACTCTGCGGTCGGCGTAATCAGTCTGGCATCGGCAATACACGGCGCCACCGGTGGCTTCTATGACATGGCCGCAGTCGGCAATCACCTATTCGTCGCACAGGTTGGTTCAGGGTCCTGCCCGATCGTCGAGGTCAACGTTGATCCGAGCAACCTTACCTACGTGGGCCCCAGCTCGCCATACCAGATGACGCTCAAGAATGGGCCGATGTGTGTCAAGGCCCCGAATTCCTACGACTTCGGACAGGCGAACTCTTTCAACCTTGTCGCGTCGAACGGGATTCTGTACTTCACGGAGAGCAACAACGCCAGCAATTTCCAAGGAGCGTC
>DAIDHF010000112.1 GCA_027452005.1 Acidimicrobiales bacterium | reverse complement strand
CAGAATTAGTTTGCCTCGTGCTCGCCCCTGGCTACTCCCGGTAGTCTTCGGACTGTTGATTCTACGGGGATTTATCGACATAGGGTGGAGGCTTTTGAACGTTGCCAGGGCAGAGATTGCCTTTGGGATGTAATTGGGAATTACGCTGGTTGCGAATAGAGAGCGAAAGGCACGCCGGTTGGTGATACACAAAGGTAGGGTAGCAAGCCCCCCGTGATACTTCCCAGGCGTAGACACACAACACATTTCCAGTTCCACTCCAAGGGAGAGATTGCTCCCGAAAAGTCCGTGTAGTGGATTTGATTATGGTGTATATTGCCTCTCTCGTGTGCCGAGTAAGGCAGATAGCGCGACCATCTACGAGACCCAAATTGATGAGGCTCAACGAAATGCGTTTGGTTTCGTATGGCAAAGGGGCCAGTACGTTACCTATGTCATGCCTGGCGACGCGACACGCCTTACCTGGGGCGGTGCGAATCGACAACTTTACGTAATTAATATTATGAGTTATATATCGTAAAGCGGGATGGAGGGTAAAGGGTGGCTGCTTGTGGGTGGAAATGTTGTCCTTAAATCAACTGCTGTCACAGTTGAACAGCAATTATGCCATGTTTCGGAAGCTATCCAACCGCCGCAGCTCCTTGGAGAAAGAAACCATGGGACAACCAAAGGAAAATCAGGTGCAACCGTCGATGTAGTTGCCAACCCCATTCAGGATTCAAGAAAAGGGCCGTCGAGTTGCTTGGAGAGTCGCTTCCCAAGGTGAGCCATCCGGTGGCCTGATCTGGACAAGTGGAGAAGACCAATTCGAGGCTATTGGACTTCGGCCAGCGTCGCCCCAAGACGGATCGCAAGGTAATTCATCGTATTGCCCAGCCCGCCCTCAGGTCATCCCAATCCTCGTCGCCAAGATAATTAGCAAGAGAAACCGCTGGTCCCTAACCTTATCGCGTATTTACACAGGTTCTAACAACTACATAGCTTGGAACCAATGTTATATTTTATATATGGCGTTCACCTCTGACTTTTATTTCCAAGGCCTAGAGTGGATCGAACCCTATAGATTTGGCTCTGAACTGAGTTATGAACGAACTTGGAGGAATTACTAAGGTTGGGCCTAGATTTCGGTCGTCACGAGGACGTGGTCTTCAAGAAGGCGCCCCTCGTCACAGTACTCTGTCAGATCAAATTTGCTCCGGTGTTCTCATTGCTCTCGGAAGTCGGCGTTGCTGGATTTCAGGAGGGAATACGCAGCAAGTACCCGATTACTCGGCGGGAAGAAGCGGCCCAGATTCAATTACATCGGCAACCGAGCAACTCCATTGAAGTTCGTCAATCACCGCCAATCTGGCGCATCGCCGATGATAACGAGGATTGGAAATGGCGAGTGAGCCTAGCTGTCGACTTTGTTGCCCTGGAGACTCCAGCGTATCGGGATTTTGATGACTTTCTCAGCCGACTGAGATGGGTTCTGGACGTCCTTGATCGGACAGTCCATCCTGGCGACGCAATACGCATTGGGCTGAGGAAGATCAACCAATTTGCGCACCCCGATGTCGAATCGCCTCAAGATTGGACCAAGTTCTTGCGAAGCGAAATGATCTCGTTAGCTGGATGTAAATTGCCTGGCGAATTACGATTGAGCTTGTCGGAAGTGCATCTCAAGGAGGGCATGCGAGCGCTCACAATCCGCCATGGTGTTCCGCCTACTTCTGCAATGCAACCTACCGACCATGATATGCGAGAGCGGACGAATTCCGGAGATAACGTCGTTCCAGCCAACGAGCATGACGATACAGCGTCTCTGGCTTATGTACTTGATCTAGACTACAGCACGACAATTCCCTATACCATCAAGGATGAGGAAGCAATCTCGGAACTCATTCGAGAATTCAGTGATAGCATGACAAGCTTCTTTCACTGGAGTTTGCAGCCTGATATGTATAAGTGGTTGGAGCCAATCCCCAGAAACGAGGTGACAAAGTGACCGTATCTGATGCGAAGCCGCGGTATGGAGGCGCTAGGAGGGGACTCCCTGATTGGGCTGATGTAGCGGGATCAACAAATCCGGGAGTGCCACTATTACCGCTCGAATTAGAGTTGTCGCTACTTAGCGATAGTACGGATGCAGATAGGGCAGAAATTGCTGTTGAGGCTGGTGTCAGAAAATTGGAGAATCTGCTTCGTTCGGCACAAGCTCTGGACCGGATGGTATCGCTGTCGGTTCTGTTGGCGGGATTGCAAGGCTGTTCATTCGATGAAGCAGCGCTACTGATCGGTCGAGAGCCGCCGATTCTTGAAAAGTTTGTTCGAGGGGAGGCGACGGTTCCAGAACGGGTGATGAACAGAGTTCGCAGATTGGATGAAGTCCTGCGGAATCTGCACAAAGTGTTGGAACCAACGGCGACGGCGAAATGGTTGCGGACATCAATACCTTCGCTCGGAAATGAGTCTCCACTAAATGCAATCAGCAAAGGGAATTTGCGCAAGGTCGAGGAACTCACCCGGGGGTATTGTGCGCCGGTAGTCCATTCATAGGGCCTATAGTGACGTACAACCTGGAGGATCAAGATCTCTGGAGAGAAGCTGAAACCATACTGCTCCATAGGGTCGTGCAGGATGATGCAGATTATGATCCAGATGACCCTTTCCAATCAGTATCTGGCCGATTCAGCAACGGAACCAGGTGGGTTATCTACCTTGCTGAAGAGGCCGAAGGCGCGCTTGCTGAATGGCTACGTTGGCATCCAGAGTTTCTTGATCTTCAAGACGAATTGAGAGTGCATATATTCCAGGTTAGAGTCGATGTTAAAGCTCGTTCGTTGGATGTTCGTACGGGTGAGCAAGCAGCGCTATCGTCATTCCCGTTCCACCGCCTCGTATCTAACGATGAAGACGAAAGTATCCGTTATCAAGAATGTCGCGCTCTTGCAGACGACTGCGATGCGAATGGTGGCGGCGGGATTAGATCACCTAGCGCTGCGGACCCCTGGTTTCTCCACTGTAACTTTACTTTATTCGGGGAAAAAGGAGGCAGTTGGATTTCTCGGGGATTTATAGAAGTGCCACGTCCAACCATTTCACGAGATTCAGTTCGCCATTTCTCCTCGTGAAGTTCGAGGCACGATTTTCGCAACGGTAGACGAGACACCTATTGCGGCTAAATTCTATGATCTTGATATGTTGATACCAACAACGCTTGGAATACCAGGTTACATACTAGAAGTGATCAGATCTGTAGCGAGCCAATTACAAGAAGACGTGCGAGTATCGAAATGCCACCTAACGAGGAACTTAGAGTTTCAAAAACTTTCGGATGTCTAGAAATCGGAGCTATCTTAGTCAGTATTAGTACGCTAGTTCTAGTGTCACTATCAAGCGTTCCGCATTTGAATATGTGTGAGAAGCTTGAGCGTGTCGTAGAGTAAGTGGGTATTCCACCCTATTCAACAGGAAGTACTCTTGCGATGCGTGTCGGGCTGCCTTTGTATTTGCAGGCTTGCTATAAGGACCACAATGCCATCCATCTACAGCAGTGCCTTGCAATTGGACAGCAGCGCGCCACCGAGCAAGCTGCACTATTTCCTGGAAAGCCAACTGGAACCAAATCTTCTTTCTCAAAAAGCAGATTCAAATCAACTACCAGTCCATACATTAGCGAACTATGTGCTGAAGATGTGGCTAAAAGTAGCTCAATTGACTCTCCAAGAAATGACGCAACCAGTCACTCGACCAAAGTATTTCTCAGAGATAATTGATGTGGTGAATAGAGCTGGCAAAGATTACTATGCAGGTGGCGGGTCCCCCCTAAACGAGTCCACCTCCTGTGTTAGTAATCGTGAAAATTATAGGCCATTTGGGCCAGAATTGA
>DAIDHF010000111.1 GCA_027452005.1 Acidimicrobiales bacterium | reverse complement strand
GTTGTAGGTAGTCAACAACTGCCAGGGGCACCCCGGTTCTGACTTGTCTACGTAGTCGAGACCTGAGAGTTGATATATCTAGTTCAGCCGAGTCATCTATAAACAAAGGCAAACTAGCTAGGAGGTCCTGGGCCTTTGTAATACTTCTTTGTTCAGATTCTGTAAGTGGCCGGGACTCAATTACGTAGCTTGGAACCCCTGAGAGGATAGTAACTAGGCGCTGGGCTAATACCTCACAGCTCATCTCCAGTGAGTAGATAACACTTGGGTACGAAGCTTTAGCTGCTGAGAGGGCAATCTGTAGGGCTAGGGTGGTCTTGCCCATATTTGGCCTAGCACCAATGATGATAAGGCCAGCCCTAAGGCCCCTTAGGGCCTCATCTAGACCTCTTAGCCCCGTTGGGGGTCCAAAGTAGTGGCCTAGGTGACTTTGGGCAAAGGTTGTAGTGTCCCGAGAAATCTGAGCTATGTCACTAGAGTTCTTGAGATTGCTAGCTCCAAGGCGGCTAGAAGACAACTCCCACATCGCACCTTCACTTTGGGCAATGGCATCTGAGGCCTTTTGGTTTGGCTGGGTGGCCAATCTAGAGATCTCTTGTCCTAGAGCCATTAGACGACGCTTTAGAGAGGCCTCTAGGACTATGTGTCCATAGCCGTCAATGTGGCCAATTGCCGGGGTTGTAGAGGTAAGAAATGAGAGCTTAGCTACTCCCCCAACAGACTCCAGTAGTCCCTCATTGGCCAGGTAGTTAGCCACCATAACTGAGTCCACACACAGAGACTCTCTAGCTAGATGACAGCACGCTGAGAAGATGATCTGATTGGCTGGAGAGTAAAAGTCTCCCGGGCTTAGAAGCTCTATAGCTCTCTCGGTAGCACTTTGACTTAGCAACATAGCCCCTAGGAGGGATTCTTCAGCCTCTATGGCCTCAGGAGGGCTTTGTAGGGTTGAGGTCTTGAGCTTGGTAATACTAGCCATGGATTCAAAGACTTCTAGTAACTAATCTAAAAGGAAAGTAGTACCAAGTGGTTGTTAGGGGGTGGGTGTTCATTATCCAACCAAAGCCTGGTCAACACTTGAGAGCCTTAGATAGTTCTCAAGAGCCAGATCTGCATAGGGCCTAACATGAGGGTAGCGTGAGAACACTGCCTCTATCTGGTCACCTAGAAGATAAAAAGGGCTCATACCTCTCTCACAAGCCTCAAAATACCGCCCTAGTAGCCCACGAGCTCCTCTGTGGTCGTCCTCACTAAGGCCACTACCTAGGTGCCTGCTGGCTTCATCTAGAGCTTTGGAGACACATGGCGAGAAAGTGTCTTGAGGGCTGGAACTGTCTCTTGAAGGAGAACCTTGGGAGGAATTAGAGCTAGAAGGTCGTGAGAGATGGCCTGAGTTAGAAATTAGGCCCCTTAGACGATAGATGATAAGTCCCCCAGGATTAGCACTATCTTGTGGCCAATTGGCCTGTAGTTGCACTAAGAGCACCTGGGTATCAATCTTGTCAAGCGCCTCATCTAAGAGCTTTAGGATCTTGAGCCTTGCTCCAAGATTTGCCTCATTGTAGATAACCTCACCAACCCCAAGAGCCTCTACAAGACTGCCTAGGGCTGACTTGGCTCTATCTGACACACTTAGGTTGATCTTGGCACCAAAGGTCTTGAGACCAGGGCCTGGGGAAGGATTTGGACAAGAGGCCTTAGTGACCACGCCCTCACCAAAAGACTCCCCCACTCCCCCACTAGAGGGATCCTCACAGTTTAGAAAACTCACAGCGCTGTGAGTTTTTGGTCTTTTAGTTTTCTTATTGGTTTTATCTTTTAAAGGTTTAAAACCTTTAACCTTTAAAGGAGAAGGCAAAAGTCCTGGACGGTTGTACATATTTGTACTGAAGGATTTGTCTTCAGTACGGATCGGTACTGAGATTTCCCGTTCTTCAGCGCGTATTTGTACTGAAGGAACCATCGCTTGAGTACATATTTGTACTGAAGAAACCGCTTGCTCAGTACATATATGTACTGAGAGATAGAGATTTTGAGAGCTACTAGAGGAGCTTGAGCGCATATCTGTACTGAGACTTTGGCTATCTACGGGGCTTAGCTTGGGTGATAGTTGGGTCTTAGTCTTCTCGAAGATTGGCTTGTCGGCTCTGGCCCACTGGGACGTGACCACCTGAGCGGCAAAGGACTCGGTGAAGGCAATATTGCCAGGTCGACGCGGCGAAAAGTTCGTTTCCACAACGCCTGATTGCTCTAGTTCGGCCAAGGCCTTTGCCAGAACCCTGCGGTCCAGGCCGATCTCGTTGGCCCAGGTAGTGATGGATATAGACCAAGAGGTACCAATTTCTACCTGTTCGGCTAAGTTTATTGCGACATAGCGCGCGTTGGAAGATAGGTTATGGCTGGCTAACTGGTCAGTTATTGAGCGCAAATGCTTGCGCGCGACAATTTCACCATGTAAAGTCATGGATACATATTCCTTTCTAAAGGATTTTGTCCTTTGGATCGTTTTGAAAGATCGACTCGCCGTAAACGGGTCGATCTTTTTTTAAGCGCTAGTTGAACCTATAATTGTCACTCCTCATCAGTACTATCCATTTATAGAATTTGGTCTTCCAGGCCTAGAGATCGTAAATGCCTAAATCCCCGTGTTGTTACTATCCACACTGTATTCCCGTTACGTCGGCCAATTCGAGCGACAAGCTTTTGTGCCTCCAGAATACATAAGTGCTTACGAGCATTGCCAGGATGGATATCCAGTGCAGCGCCTAATTCTTCCGCCGTTCCATCGTCCCATTTTCCTAAGGTAAACAGGGTGTTTACGTCTGCTTGTTGAAGATTGTATGGTCGCTTCTTCTCGGGCTTACGGTTAGGGTTATATGTAGCTCGAAAAGTTTGAAGATCGCTTTCCGATACAAACCAATGTCCATCAATACGAATTGCGGGCAATTTATTCATTCGGATATAGCCTCGCACCGTCCCCTGGTCGATCCCCATTAGGGCACCGACCTGTGGCGGTGTGTAAAGAGGTTCCCGTGTTACTTGGTCCTGTACTTGAGCCATAGAAGGATGTTACCTGGTCCGCGCGAACGCGCGGTGGATACTGTGGTAGCTAAATGGATTCTTTGGCTAAGTATAATCTTTAGATGCCGTAAATCAGGTAACCCGTAGGACCGAGGTCACGTATCCACGTAGTAACGTGGGTAAGAAAGCACGTAGCCACGTGTGCCCGTATCCCCGGATTAGAGGTAACCCGTAGGACCGAGGTCACGTATCCACGTATTGTAGGGGTGTTAAATCTATACTAGGTCGCGTGGAAATAGCTGTTGCAAATCTGAAGGGGGGGGTGGGCAAGACGACTACGGCGATCTATTTGGCTGAGGTTACCGCACGAAAGTTTGGAAGATGTGGCTTAGTCGATCTAGATAGCCAAAAATCGGCTAGACGGTGGTTCGAGGCTGCCGCAGGACAGTTGACACTTGAGTTTCTTGACAATGGGGGCAGGGGAGGTGGATCAGTGATCTACGACACCCCTCCCGGAGATGCTTCTGTTGTTGAATTGGCGATGACGAGGAGTGATGTTGTTATTGTCCCAGCGAGACCTTCTATTTTGGATTTAGATCGTCTTGCGCCGACCTTGGAATTGGTTAGGTTGACCGGGAAGCCAGCTGCGATTCTCCTTACGCAGGTAAGACAGGGGACGAAAGCGCTTGCAGAGGCCCGGGCTGCTCTCGATGAGCAGGAGTTGCCAGTACTCAACTCGATGATTACCTTACGTGAGTCAATAGCTGGGTCGGCTTGGACACAACTCGACAAGAAAGGATTAGAGATGTACACCAGTGTTTTGGATGAGATTATGGGAGCGCTAGGAGTTTCCAAATGAGCGGTTTAGGGGACAGAATGAAGAAGGTGAGCCAGGTGGCTGCCCAAGGCGGGTTGGGCGATGTTTCAGACAGTAAGTTTGCGAGTCCAGCCAATGATACGAATACAGCAGGTAGATCGATTTCCAATGGTGAAGGGGAATTGCTCGCGGTCAGGACTGTGGCACCGCATGGTGGTGGGGGAGGGGAGGACTTGGATTTGG
>DAIDHF010000110.1 GCA_027452005.1 Acidimicrobiales bacterium | reverse complement strand
TACTAGTTGACTGGCACATCAGACATTGTTGTCCGTCAAATTGACGGAATCGTGTTGATTCCATCATGGCAACTAGCAAGACATATAGTCTTGCTGTCGTCAGTGCATGTAATAAAGCGATTCCCGGTATTACCCGAGTCTCGCCCATGCACTGGCTTTTGACTGTCCCTATTTCGTTTTCAAGTAGCGGCCGCGTTGGTCACACTTAGCTAATCTCCAAATTGGAAACCTCGCTAGAGGTGCGATGCCATCGCTCACCTTTGTCACTTTTGCAGCCTGACTTGCAGGCCGTATCCGTGACGGGAAGAAACACATTACAGGTTCCAATTCCCTCATGCAAATCGGCATTGATGTTTTTTTCCGACTGCCGTTGCGCTCTGCCCGAGTGCAACCTAGTTAGGCTACCACTGATCTTCGCCTCTGGCCAGTCGGCATTTTGGCGCTTCCATCTCGGCGCTTCGCCTATAGGTCGATTATGCGCTAAGTGAAATTATGCCGGTTGTAACCAGGGGGCTTTGTGATAAGGACCCCCTGGTTGATGCTTATTTTCTGCTCGGAAATAACCTAGTTGTAGGTGTACTTGTCGCCCGAGTTGACCGTTGATGTCCCGCTCGCGGTCACGACCGTTATGTCGACGGTCGTCCCGGAAGTCCCAGGTGGGACGATCACATAGATCGACGTCGCCGACGCCACCGAGTAGAAGGAACCCAGTTTGCCGAACTCAACGGAGGAGGCGCCGGTGAAGTTGGTACCCGTGAGCTGGATTACTCCGCCACCTGCGGCCGGACCTGCGTTCGGACTCACGGCGCTGACCGTAGGAGGTCCAAGGTTGGATGTAAACGTATACCGGTCTCCTCCGGAAAGCGCTGATGTCCCGTAGTTGGTTGTGACCGTAACGTTTACGGCCGTCCCGACTGCTCCGGATGGGACGATGACATACAGCGCTGTTGATGATGCTACGGAGAAGAACGTCGGGGAGGTTCCGAAGTCGACTGCCTGAGTTCCTGTGAAGTTCGTTCCGAAGACTTCTATAACTCCACCACCGGCTGCAGGTCCGGAAGCTTGGCTTAGCGACGTTACAGTTGGCACCGGGATGGGTGCTACGTAGCTGTACTTGTCGGCTGAGCTCACAGCGGAAGTGCCATTTGCCGTAGTTACGACGACGTCTACGGAAGTACCAAGTGTGCCGGCAGGAACGATTACGTACATAAGCGTCGCAGACGAGACGGAGAAGAAGGTAGGCGAGCTACCGAACTGAACACCCGTCGTTCCGGTGAAATTGGTCCCGATTACCTGGATCACTCCACCTCCTGCTGCCGGACCGGAACTTGGAGAAAGAGAGGTCACGGTCGGAATGGGCGGTGGGATCGTATAGGTGAACTGGTCCGCCGCCGAGATCGGGGATACACCCGAAGGAGTAGTAACGGTTACGTCGACGGTTTCAGCACCGTTTCCCGGCGGGATAAGGGCGTCGATTAGCGTGGACGAACTTACGGAGAAGAAGCTGGCTCCTGTGCCGAAACTTACGGCAGTGGCTCCCGTAAAACCAGTACCCGTGATTGCGACAACTCCTCCACCATTGTCGGTTGCGGTCCTTACGCTCAATCCCGTTACAGTTGGGCCTGAAGACGCCGGAGCATTGCTTACCTCTCTAATGGTGCCAATATCGGCGATCATCAGGTTTCCCTGATTGTCGATTGCCAGACCTGACGGAGCTACGAGCTGTGCCGACGGACCAGGACCTCCATCCCCCGAGTAGCCAACAGTTCCATTTCCGGCAACGGTGTATATGTCTCCTGCTGTTTCCGAAATCCCATAATCACTTCCGGTGACGGTCGCAATCTCTCTGACTCGCTCATTGCTGGAGTCTGCAACCAACAGATTGCCCTTCGGTGTTACTGCCATTGCGGTCGGAAGGTTGAAGGTCGCTGATGTAGCAGGCCCGCCATCCCCCAGGGCAGTACCAGTGGATGTCCCGGCGATCGTGTAGATGTCTCCGACGGTCATGGAAATGCCGAAGTGGATGCCCGTCGTTGCCGCAACCACCCGAATCACGTTATTGCCTGAGTCGGCAATGATCAGATCACCCGCTGAATCGACCGCCGCTCCTTCCGGAACATCCAACGTGGCCTGCGTTGCAGCACCACCGTCACCCGTATAACCCGAGCTGGTTCCACCGGCTACCGTGTAGATGTATCCGGCGGTCATCGACTTCCCATAGTAGGTACCCGAAGTGTTGGCGATCATCCTCACGTTCGACTCAGTCGTACCCATCTCGAAAATGTCTCCATTAGCGTCCAGCGCTATTTGGGACGGCAGCATCACTCCTGCGAGCGTTGCTGGGCCACCATCTCCGGAATTGGAAAACAACCCGTCTCCGGCAATGCCATATACGTAACCCGCACTCAGCTGCCTACCAAAGTAGGTCCCTGCAGTATTGACCAGCATTCGGACCTTCTCGGCACCAGTGTCGGCAAAATAGACATTTCCTTTGGAGTCAACGGCGAGCGAGGCTATCTGGCCTATTGAACCGGCCGACATCAAGCCGCCATCACCGGAGGCGGCGCTGCTGGAGCTGTTGCCGAAAATCGTATAGATGTTCCCTGCCGTCATTGACTGTCCGAAATAGGTACCGGAAACGGATGGGATCATTCGAACCCTCCGAGCGTTGCTATCGGGAATATAGAGATTCCCTGAAGCATCTGTGGCGATCTGTCCTTGGGCGGTGAGCTGGGCGGACACCGCTGGACCGCCATCGCCGGAATAGTGAATCGTTCCATTTCCTACGACGTTGTAAATGTCATTTGCGGTCATCGATTGACCGAAATAACTACCACCAGCTGCTGGGATCATCCTCACGTAGTTATTTAGGAGATCGGCTACATAAATGTTTCCCGAGGCGTCGACCGCGATACCGGACGGACCATTCAGGAACGCAGAGGAAGCGGGAATCCCAGACCCAGATGACTGGCACGATCCGGTTCCGTTTACAGTTCCACCGGCAATCCGATAGGCGGAATCGGCCGTCAGTGACATGCCATATGCGGTACGACTGGAGGCCGCAATCAACTCGATACTGCAAAATTGATTGTCTGCGAAAAGAACGTCTCCAGCGGGGTCAAGTGCCAGCGCAATCGGGGCACCCAGCTGGGCTCCAATTGCATTGGTGCCATTCGTCGTAAGATTGCAGGTACCGTCGCCGGCCAGCGTGTAGATATCGTTGGCGGTCATCGCCTGCCCGAAGTAAGTGCCGGTAGTCGAAGGAACGAACCTAATAATGCAATCGTAAATGTCCCCGATATAAAGGTTGCTGTTCGAGTCGACAGCAACCGCTGAAGGGAAGTTCACTTCCGCCTGAATCGCCGGTGTCCCGTTGGTTGAGGTCCCCGAGATTCCGGTACCCGCAACCGAATAGACATCTCCGGCCGTCATCTGCTGACCGTAGAAGGTGCCCGAGCTGGCAGCGATGACCCGAATCATGTTGTTGTTCGTGTCAGCGACGACGAGGTTTCCTTTGGGATCGAGAACAACGTTGCTCGGAAGCGTGAATTGCGCTTGTGCCGCCGGTCCCCCGTTTCCTCCGCTACCGTAACTTCCGGTGCCGCCTATCGTATAGATATTTCCGGGTGTAGCAGCAACTCCAAAATACGTCCCGGCGGTAACGTCCACCATCCGAATATCGTTGTTGGATGTATCCGCAAAATAGACATTGCCGGATTTGTCGACGGCGATTCCATTCGGGTTGTATAGCTGCGCTTGTAGGGCGTTGATTCCCGATACCGCCGCCCCGGAGGTCCCATTACCTGCGATTACCGTTTCCGATCCCGAAGGCGATATTTTGCGGATCACGTTCGAGTTCGCAGTATCGTCTGACACGTATATGTTTCCCGAAGAATCCATCGCAACGCCGGTTGGGCTCAATCCGATTGAGGTGGCAAGGCCATTTCCCGTA
Organism: Acidimicrobiales bacterium; assembly: GCA_027452005.1. Taxonomy (GTDB): domain Bacteria; phylum Actinomycetota; class Acidimicrobiia; order Acidimicrobiales; family JAKAVM01; genus JAKAVM01. The sequence continues at coordinate 190 of DAIDHF010000110.1, read as the reverse complement.
CTACCTGCGTAGGTGGAGATGCTACCCCCAGCCCCTAGCGAGTGTGAAGTAATCACAGACGCATTCACAACGGTGTGTGAAGTACCGGTATTTGCTACGGCGACTGTTGCCGACGTTGCTGCGAAACCGACTAAAGCTGAAGCGACCACAGCCACTCCGGCTATTGAGCGACGAACTATCAATTATCTAC
>DAIDHF010000109.1 GCA_027452005.1 Acidimicrobiales bacterium | reverse complement strand
TTATGATCTGCTCAGGTGAATGCTTTTTGCCTTTCATGTATTTCTACCTCCTGGTTCAATTCTGGCCCAAATGGCCTCTAATTTTCACGATTACTAACACAGGAGGTGGACTCGTTTAGGGGGGACCCGCCAACATGGCTAATCGAACAAATCGAATACCAAGTTCAGAGTCAGAAATTAAGGACATGACACCGAAAAATAATATTCGTGTATCTACAATTAATAGCAAACCAAGATTGATTCTGGCCGGAGTCGGAATCCTAATTGTTGTACTTATTGCGATTGTCGCTACAATTCAGATTGGCGGTTCAAACGCGACTACCAGCACTTATCAGTCGATTGGCAACTCTCGAGTTCAACGTGCTTCTAACGGTGACATAATCTTCAACGGTGTTGACCAAAACCAACTGGAATCCTGTTTGAATAACACCCAAATTGGCAGAGGACCATGTGTTAAATCCGTACCAGGTCTATCCGCATGTATGAGCGCAAGACAGATTTGCAATTTGGCCGCCGCCCAGACCTTTTTGGCTGAAGTCCCTGGTAGTTCAAACGCGGCTGGTCCGCTCATTGGAGCTAGCACAGAAATATCTCGGGCAGCAGCGGAAAAGATCGCTCGCGAAATCTCTGGAACCTCTCCTAACGCGGTGGCCTATTCAGAGCTACTGAGTTACGGTTCAGCGTCAATCCTGCTCGGCGATACCCCGAATTCTCTTCTTAATCCGTCAACAAAGGTTTGGCTAGTTGCAATTGATGGTACAAGCTCGGCCGGGACTTATTTAGGCATGGGTCCAACTCGCCAGGTTCCGAAAGGATTCAGCGCGGTGCTTGATGCAATTAATGGCCAAGCGATCGATACCTGTATAGGTTGCCTGGCCTTACACTCCTCAAAGTAATCTTGAACGTGCCCTTACATTGTATGCCCGCAGTCACCATTTCAGCCAATACCCTCTACTGACAAATACGTGCGGATCTATTTCGGTCTGATACCATATTTTGCTTCACATGTTGTTGGGCAAGAACTCTGCAACATTTGCCGGGGTGACAGTATTTTGTGTAGCGCTGTCTGTCACATTGTGGATACTCAGTGAGTATTGATGGATCTGACCATTCAGCCACTGAACCAAGGTGGGCGTTCTGTTGACTTGATAGTTGGGAGACCCCCCGACAGCGTTCATTTCGTTTGTTATCGTCATCGACCGTTCATAAGCAGAAATGGCTGCTGAAGAAAGGAATTGACCTTTCTCTGCCGTTGCCCAGGTTGGATCGCTCTTCTGAGCTATTTCATATTGTTGATTCGCATATTCCATTGCCTGTACTTCCGACGTGACTTTCCCGCTTCGCTCAGCAGCCATATAAAGATACTGGTCGAGAATCTCCAGCGCTACTCCCGCTGATAGGCCAGTAGTTGGATTTTGACCTATTTCAGTAACGGCCTTCTCAATATTGAGGTGTTGAATAAGGGCACTTTGAGCTGCAACTCCAATATTTGCTTGATCAACTCCAAGCGTACGAAAGGCTATATCATTTTCCGATATCGAAACATTACTTACCACCACAGAGACCCCCATTTTTTGAAGCGTCTGCGTCAGAGAACCGACACTGGGAAGATTGTTAGTTGCTGTCATCAATGTTTGTATATTCGAGCTAGGTGCTGACGGTGCTACCAGCGGTGCAGTGTTCCCAGCTGGTCGGATCAGATCCGCTAAAGAATAGGGACCTATACGTGAAGGTTGGACACTCACCAGTATTATGCTAATGACTCCTGCCAATGCTAAGCACACCCCTCCGCCTATTCTGATCGGCGACCAATACGTTATCTTGTTCTCTTGGCTGGCGCGCACCCCTTGTCTCCTGACTATCTGGACAACCTTCTCATTCATTCTATTACCATTGTGTGCCATTACCTCTGCTCATTACGTCCAAGTATTTCTTCCCCCAATACCTAACAAGATCCTGACCCCATTGTGGCATTGTCTGATTGGGGTGATTCCCAACAAACAACATTCTTTGAAATCACCGGGGCAACGACGCCTTTCATATCTATTGACATTATGTCACTTGTTCTGTATGTTAGTACTATGGACCTTGTTTTATACTCGATGCAAGATTTCGCCGAACGAGCCGGGATTAGCTACGCCTCGATCCGCAACTACCACAGCCAGGGCATACTCCCAGAATCGGGTGGATACGTTGCCAATTCGCCGTTTTGGACCCACGGAGACGTGGAGGAGTGGATAGCCAATAGGCGCCCTGCCCACCGTCCCAGGCGCGATGAGCCAAAGGGCCCCACTCGCCAAAAAGGAGACCGCCGTGGTTATGCGCCAAGTACTTTCTAACCAGCTGTCATTGTTTGACAACTTCCTAGGGTCTCAAGATGGGCAAGGACAACCAGAGAAAGGAACAAAAATGAATCAACAGGTCAACTACGAGGAGCTTTACCGGGCAATGAACAAGTACGGGAGGCAGGCTCTGGATTATTGGGTGACTTACCGCCTCAGAGCCCTCGCAAAGCTCGAAGACCCCGAGAGGTTCTTCCGGGATATCAACCGACAAGCCTACGACATGGTGGACTGCATAATGATAGATATGAGAGAGAAGATCGGGAAGGAAGGGGAGATGGACTTCATGAAGAGACTGGGCCAGATCAATATGGCTCATCTTCAGGCCGAGGCAATTATGAGGGAAGAGCTAATCTTTATCGGCAAGGAGCCGGGGACCGAAGACAACGAAATGCCTCGTCGTCCGATCCCTCAGCCGCTTCCTATATTTGGGACTCGACCGAACCTACATCTACCTAACTCCCAACAGTTGAGCCCATAGGTTGGACCAATGGGATAACCGCGCCTGACAATTTATTTATTCTACGAGTCAAGCTGAAGGCTAACTTAGCAGTTCTTGGGTCTCAGGTCGCCTTGTTGACCAGCCTAGCTGCCAATTCCTCTTTAGTCCAACCCCTAAAATATAGTATTCCTCGCCTCACGATATACCACCCATAATATTAATTATGTAAAGTTGATATATAGTTTTCTTTGGCTACTACGCCAAGGAATTCTTCAAGATATCTGCCAATCAAGACCTGGCGATGGTATCATGAAGAACGAAATACCAACATAGAGGGTGGACCTATAAATGGGGACCCGCCACAATGCCTCACCTAAGGCTGACACAGAGGGATATCAAGGCGCCGGGAGACTCGGCGCTCCGTGAGGATCTGGGATCTCGATGCCCCTCTGGTCGATCACCCACGCGGTCCAGGTGAAACCGTCGAAGTAGCGCTGGGGGAAACGGCCGGTGGGATCTGGGTGCCATCTTCCTCGATACCTGGTTTCGTTGAAACTTGATGGTGCCTGGCCAGAAGTAGCTTCCCAACAGTCATCGTTGGTCGGGAGTGGCTCTTCTCCGGCATCGGGCACTTGTAACCCACCCGGCGGCAAGGTACTCGTGCTTTTATGACGACGGTCAAGCCCAATCCCTATCAACCGCAGTATTGCAACAAACCCGAAAGTGCCGATGATCATAATCAACCAGTTGTGGATAAGCTCATCTCCGGCGACCAGAACAGAAACTACACCCGTAAGAGCCGTCCCGTACGCCCATGGCGACATCTTCATTTTGCCGGGCTGTTTGTGACTCCCGGCGATCACCCCTTCACTCATAACACGGGCGTGACTAGTTTGGGATCCGTAGGGGACAAGATTGTTGGCACTACACCACCCTTCGTAATCAACTTTGCGGGTGGGCATTCGATAGTGGTGTGAGTACATTGTAAACGCCACGTGAACGCCGAGCATCTCGCTTGCCTTGCGACCGGCCAACTTTGCAAAATGTTCTCCTCGCGATATCAAGAACATGGCGGCAAATAGAAGGACAATCCCAAGAATCTCTAGACTTGCAAACCTAGCAGCCAGTCCAATGAAGAATAGCAACAACATCAATAGGATGAGAATCATTCCAATGAGGCGAGGTGCGACAGAACGTCTTAGCAGTTCGGTTGCCTCAGGGCCAATACGCGGTCCCCATAAACGCCGGAACTTGTTAGTATTCATCGTGCACCCCCTGAAGCCAAGGTGAGCTTCCCCAGTTTTAGTAGACACGCATCTATGCTGCCTTGGTCTGTTGTTTAAATTCTAACTCAAATCTCATTGGGCTGA
>DAIDHF010000108.1:0-2500 GCA_027452005.1 Acidimicrobiales bacterium | reverse complement strand
GAATACGGGCTATTAGCTCAGGTGGTTAGAGCGCACCCCTGATAAGGGTGAGGTCCCTGGTTCGAATCCAGGATGGCCCACCACCCAAGCGGGCAAAGGGGGTATAGCTCAGTTGGTAGAGCGCCTGCCTTGCACGCAGGAAGTCAGCGGTTCGAGTCCGCTTACCTCCACCAACCCGGAGTGAGAAGCGTAGTCAGCACTGTATCTAGGAAAAGACTAGAGCAACTGCTGAGTGCAAACTCAGCCAGAACCTTGAAAACTGCATAAGAAACTTGTCAACAGAAAGGATGCAAGGAGAAATCCGTGCAAACAGACAAAACCAAGAATGGTCAAGCTACAAAAGGCTTACGGTGGATACCTAGGCACACAGAGGCGAAGAAGGACGTGGTTACCGACGATACGCTCCGGGGAGCTGGCAGCAAGCATTGATCCGGAGGCCTCCGAATGGGGCAACCCAATATACGGCGTCCTGAATCCATAGGGACGTGCGAGCGAACCTGGCGAACTGAAACATCTTAGTAGCCAGAGGAAGAGAAAACAAAAGTGATTCCCCTAGTAGCGGCGAGCGAAGCGGGAGAAGCCTAAACCCGGTGTTACTACACTGGGGGTCGTGGGACAGCAACACGGAAATCCGGCAGCTAGACGAAGCAGCTGAAAACTGCACCAGAGAAGGTGAAAGTCCTGTAGTCGAAAGTGAAAGGATACCAGCTGAATCCCGAGTAGCCCGGGGCACGAGAAATCCCGGGTGAATCTGCGAGGACCGCCTCGTAAGGCTAAATACTACTGTGTGACCGATAGTGAACCAGTACCGCGAGGGAAAGGTGAAAAGAACCCCGGGAGGGGAGTGAAATAGATCATGAAACCGTAAGCCCACAAGCAGTGGGAGGCCGATTTAACGGCTGACCGCGTGCCTGTTGAAGAATGAGCCGGCGAGTTATAGGCACTGGTAGGTTAAGGCGGGAATGCCGAAGCCACAGCGAAAGCGAGTCTGAATAGGGCGTGCATCAGTGTTTATAGACCCGAACCCGGGTGATCTAACCATGTCCAGGATGAAGCTTGGGTAAAGCCAAGTGGAGGTCCGAACCGACCGATGTTGAAAAATCGGCGGATGAGGTGTGGTTAGGGGTGAAATGCCAATCGAACCCGGAGCTAGCTGGTTCTCCCCGAAATGTGTTTAGGCACAGCGGTCGAGATTATACCTGGGGGGTAAAGCACTGTTTCGGTGCGGGCTGCGAGAGCGGTACCAAATCGAGGCAAACTCAGAATACCCAGAGCACACTCGGCCAGTCAGACAGTGGGGGATAAGCTTCATTGTCAAGAGGGAAACAGCCCAGACCACCAGCTAAGGTCCCCAAATAGATGCTCAGTGACAAAGGAAGTGGGAGTGCCCAGACAACCAGGAGGTTTGCCTAGAAGCAGCCACCCTTAAAAGAGTGCGTAATAGCTCACTGGTCAAGCGCTCCTGCGCCGAAAATGAACGGGGCTAAGCATCTTACCGAAGCTGTGGACTTAACACAAATTAAGTGGTAGGGGAGCGTTCTGTTGTAGGGAGAAGCGCTAGCGGAAGCAGGCGTGGACGAAACAGAAGTGAGAATGTCGGCTTGAGTAGCGCAAACATTGGTGAGAATCCAATGCCCCGAAACCCTAAGGGTTCCTCCGCAAGGCTCGTCCACGGAGGGTTAGCCGGGACCTAAGGCGAGGCTGAAAAGCGTAGTCGATGGAAGCAGGGTCAACAATCCCTGGCTGCAAGGTTGGAGTCAGTACTGGGACGCATAACAACTAGCCCCGCCCTAATTGGATTGGGAGGAAGTTACGACTTCCGTGGGGGGAAAGATAGTGCCAAGAAAAGCAGTGCTGACGGTGAAGACCTTGTACTCGTACCCGAAACCGACACAGGTAGGGTGGTTGAGAATACTAAGGGGCGCGAGATAACTCTCTCTAAGGAACTCGGCAAAATGGCCCCGTAACTTCGGGAGAAGGGGTGCCCCAGCGATGGGGTTGCAGTGAAGAGGTCCAGGCGACTGTTTACCAAAAACATAGGTCTCTGCTAAGTCGTAAGACGACGTATAGGGGCTGACGCCTGCCCAGTGCCGGAAGGTTAAAGAAGTCGGTTAGGGTAACTGAAGCTGACGACTGAAGCCCCGGTGAACGGCGGCCGTAACTATAACGGTCCTAAGGTAGCGAAATTCCTTGTCGGGTAAGTTCCGACCCGCACGAAAGGCGTAACGATCTGGGCGCTGTCTCAGAGAGAGACTCGGTGAAATAGACATGTCTGTGAAGATGCGGACTCCCTGCACCTGGACAGAAAGACCCTATGAAGCTTTACTGTAGCTTGGCATTGGGTTCGGGCTTTTCCTGCGCAGGATAGGTGGGAGACGCTGATCCATCCCTTGTGGGGGATGGGGAGTCAACGGTGAGATACCACTCTGGAGAAGCTAGAATTCTAACCTTTACCCGTGAGCCGGGAGAGGGACATTGCCTGGTGGGCAGTTTGACTGGG
>DAIDHF010000107.1 GCA_027452005.1 Acidimicrobiales bacterium | reverse complement strand
AAATTCGACCGTAATAATCCGATGATCAACCGAAAATACATTCAGGAGAAGCCCTTTGGCAACGACGCAGTTCTCTATAGGCCGTGACTGCCAATTAGTCGTCATCGGCCCGGCCGGTCGGGTCGATATCAGCTATGTAACTGGCTTTGAGAGTAGCCAGATGACCCAACCGGTCAGGATTGATCGGCTAGACGGTGTGCAGATGGCAACAGAACTGCCCAAAGGTTGGGAAGGGAGTTTTGAAGTTGAGCGCGGGTCGTCTGCCGTTGATGATTTCATCGCGAGTGCAGAACAGGCCTACCGGGCAACTGGTTCTCTGCCCTATGGAATGATCTACCAATATGTGACCGAACCAGACGGGTCGCTCAGTACCTATCAATTCGATGGCGTTGTCTTTCGACTCGGGAATTCCGGCCTGTGGCGGGGTGATGGTGCGGTAAAGCAGAAACTCCTGTTTTTCGCTTCGTCGCGAACTAGGCTCTGATCGTCTGCTCGTGTCCCAAACATAGTGATAGGGAAGTCATGGAAACCTTAAAATTGAAGGATGGCCGGGTCGTCGATCTGCGCGAGATGGGCGCATTGGATCGGTTGAGATTGTTCAAGGCCGCAGGGCCCGATCTTTCCCGGAACGACGCCTGGCTAAGCATGGCCTTTGTTGCATGCGCAGCCGCCGCGATCGACGGTGTGCCACTACCGTTTCCTGTGAACGAACAGCAGGTTGAAGCACTGGTCGGCCGATTAGGTGACGCATCCCTGGATGAGATTTCCGCCAAGTTGGATACCCGTGTCGAGCCATTGGATCTCTGTCAATTGGGAAACTAAGTCAGCACCCCGATCTTGTTGATCCGCTCTTTCTGGTGAAGAACGGGGTGCCCTTCGATATCGCATTTGGTCTACCACCATTTGAGCGGATTGCGTGGGTCGTTGCAATCGGAACACTGAACGGAAACCGGTTCAACTGGTCTAGTATGACTTGGGACGACTAGCAATGTCGGTGACACGCTCTGAAGATCCTTCTCGACCAAAACGGAAATATCGAGTAGAGCGGGATATTATAAGGTATAGTCTTATCACTATAAAGCCGAGAATCGGCAAACACATACAGAGGTACAACGGCATATCCAAAGTAGACAGGTTTTTTGCACCAGTGCCCTTAAAAAAGCGGCACAAACTGTCTGCGAATATCTCCCAAGAGGCGTCGAATTTTCAGAACACACTCCGCTCTCAACAGGGTATTATTCCACGCCAGGGTTTCAAAAGAAAAATTTCGAGACCTATCAACGTCAGAAGGGATACGTCCGTAAAAAGTCGAGTCCCTAGAATCTTCAGTTTCTTATCTCAAAGTGCCCCGGTTTCAAGGGTTCCCGTTCCACTCAAGACCGGTCACCTGGACATTCCAAAAAATCTAACCCGCCGGCGTAAACTGCTAACTCGCTTCCCGAACCTGCATCGCTACGATTCGAAGCCCCTTGAGGGTAGAGTCCGACCAACAAATGGGAAAGTCTCGGGCAACGCAACTACCAAAGCTCATGCGATAGAAGGACTAGACGAGACGGAGATTGCTCAATCCAGACGTGTGATTCTTGGTAAAGTGTTCGCTCCCCGAAACCCAACAGGAAGCCATACGATCTCAAATAGCGTGCACCCGCCCCTGATACACAAAGCGGCACCGTCAGTTTCTCGGAGTGGCTTTGGTTCCGTTTTGGACTTAGATCACATTGCTCGCCGCCCGCCAAGAGGGGTATCCGGTGTAGATACAAGATCTGTGCCCCTATTTCCAGGAATGTCCTCGTTTGATTGATAACACTTCCCCGTTGATGAAGGGTTGGCCATGCTGAAGGATATTTCCCTGGAACTAGGACCGGTTATCCTATCCGGATTTGAGCTGCCGGAAGAAATATTATTTGGCGAAGTTCAAAAAGTCGTCACTCATGATATACCCGGCGGATACCGTACATTTGACGTATTGGGCAACTTCTCTTCGGATATCCGCTGGAAAGGTATTTTTAGTGGCCCCGCCGCATCGACGCGGTTTCAATTACTTGAACAGATATTAGCGCAGGGTATAGCCATTCCCCTTATCTGGGGATCATTTACATATTCTGTTGTGATAAAGTCGCTTTGCGCCAACTTCCATAATCTGGGTTGGATTCCGTATGAAATAGTCTTATCCGTTCTCCAGGATAACACTCAGATATTGAACGCACCGCCATCCAGCCTGTCGGTTGATGCGCCGCTAGACGTTGGCATGGCAACAACATTCGGTTCAGCCGGTGGCATCTCATTACAAAATCTTTCCGAAGCGATAGCCGCCGCCGGCTCCACCATTCTCGATACATCAGCCTATAACTCTGCCAGTCAAGCAACGGGGGAGGCAATATCTCTCGTCAGTTCATCATTTGCCGTCGCAGACGCTATCGTTGGGGGCTTTTCACAAACAGGAATCAATTCCGCGGCAGATATCGCCACACTAACTGATGCTGCGGGGAACCAAGCTGCGTTGAACTGGGCAAACGCATTTTTGGGACGCCTGCAATCGAACATGAGCCGGGCCGGAACCTAATGCAGACAGTAACAGTCGTCGGTGGAAATTTGTTTTCGATTGCAGCTTCACTCCTTGGAGACGCAACTCAATGGATAAGAATTGCGCAGCTAAATCAGCTTGACGACCCTATTATTCTCGGAGTGACTACACTTCTCATTCCGAGCGTGAATCCAGCAGCGACCGGCGGGGTAGTCCAGCAATGAATGTGTGGCGCCAGCCAGTCAGCCAGGTTGTTTGCGATGGTCAGCCTGTTGCCGGGGTTATGAGCTGGGAGGTAAGCGATACTAGCAAGTTTGCTGCTAATAGCTGGAAGTTATCCATCTCTATCAATTCCGATCCAGGTGGACTAGCAGTTTGGGACAATCGAACGAATTCCACTTTCGAAATTTCAATCGGGTTACAATCGGGCTTGACGAGTCTAATCACCGGTCAACCCGATACCATTGATGTAGACCCTATTGAAGGCGTGATCCATGTCGAGGGTCGCGACCTGACATCCCGCTTTCTATCGACCCGTATAAGCGAGACATTTGCGAACCAAACCTCGAGCCAAGTGGCCGGCCTTCTAGCGCAGCGGCAGGGCTTGAGTGGCCAGATCTCGCCAACAAATACCCCGATTGGTCGCTTCTACGGAAGCGAACACGACCGTGTCACTTTGGACAGATATAACCGGATAAATAATGAGTGGGACCTCTTGGTCTGGCTTGCGGATCACGAGGGCTTTTCAGTTTATGTAACGGGATCAACATTAGTATTCGCTCCTGTCCCAGCGGTTCTCAACCCAGTCCTCACGCTATCAGCCACCCCTAATGGTCCTCTGGTGCCAAATGTAAAGAGCCTTCGATTGAACCGGGCTTATTCACTTGCAGGACCAGTTTCGGTAACTGTGAAAAGTTGGAACAGCCAAAGCCAAATAAATATGGTACAGACCGTAACCTCCGGAGGCAACGGTCAGGGCCTCCCAGCAGCATATGTTTTCATTCGACCAAATCTAACGTCCGGTCAAGCTTTGGCTCTGGCCAATCAGAAACTTAGCGCGATTCTAGCACATCAATACATGATTATGGCCGAATTACCTGGAGAGGTATTGCTAACTTCACAGGATTCCGTTTCTTTAGTCGGAACCAACAGTGCTTTCGACCAGAACTACGCCATTGAAACTATCACGAGAACATTTAGCGTGATGGATGGGTTCAATGAGGTGATACGCGCACGCTCGCAAGGAACGTAGTTCTTTTCTGGAGTTGTAACTCACTTGGAAGAATTTCTAGAGTTCATCAAGTCTCAGTCAGCCAACATGGACATGGGATTAGCGCAACCGCGCTTCGGTGTAATTTCGTCGGTGGACCCGAATACCTATACTGCGCGGGTTGCGTTGCAACCTGAGGGGGTTCTGAGTGGCTGGCTACCTATCATGACCAACTGGAGTGGGCCCGGTTGGGGCATGGCCTGTCCACCGTCGCCAGGACAACAAGTGGTTGTCATCGCACAAGAGGGGCACGCAGAACACGGGATTATAATCGGCACGACATTCAGTCAAGCAATGCAACCGCCTGCCGCGCCATCGGGAGAATTCTGGTTGCTTCATGCAAGTGGTAGTATCCTCAAGTTCACTAACCAAGGTTCGATCGTAATTCAGTCACAGAGCGTCACCTTAGACGCAAATGTAAGTATTGCTGGCAACGTGAGTATTAGTGGGAATCT
>DAIDHF010000106.1 GCA_027452005.1 Acidimicrobiales bacterium | reverse complement strand
CTTGGAGGTGCACTAGCACTTGGTAACCCCCCTAGTAGGCTCGACGCTCCAATTGTGGGAGGAGCCTCTACACCAGACGGCAAGGGTTACTGGGAAGTGGCATCTGACGGGGGAGTCTTCACCTTTGGCGACGCTGGATTCTATGGTTCTATGGGGGGAAGACCCCTCAATGCCCCGATTGTTGGAATGGCCGTGACTCCCGACGGCAAGGGTTACTGGGAAGTGGGATCTGACGGGGGAGTCTTCACCTTTGGCGACGCTGGATTCTATGGGTCACTTGGACAGATACAAATAGGAGCCCCGGTCGTTGCCATGGCTGCCACCAGTGACGGCAAGGGTTACTGGTTACTCAAATCCACTGGGACAGTGATTAACGCTGGGGATGCACGAAGGTATGGCAGCGTTTACGGCTATAATCAGGATTATGTATCGTTCGTGCTAACCGCTGATAGCAACGGATATTGGCTGATAAATTCATTTGGGGAAGTGAATGCCTACGGAGATGCTAGTCCATTATTTGGTTTTAGTTCTCCACAGACTATTGTAGGCGCGGTGCTAGCTAGTTGATGGATATCGCAATCGATAACTTATAACTTTACATAATAATTACTATGGGCGGGATTCCCTACGAGAAGAGACTTCATATTGTGCGTGACTTTAGAACTAGAATGCCACCGACGGGGAGACGGGACAATGCCAGTCTTGAGCAGACAACTAATGGTCAGATTTTGATGTTTGGCGATTTATCTTAGTAAAGTTGGCGCTACTCGTCTATAGCTAGCTCTATCTAACAGAATATTATTCATGGTTTGGATCAAATAATACAAAACATTTGATAATCTCCAACAGGGTGTTGTTGGGCTCTAAGAATCAATCGGGGCTACTGTTGTATCTAGTACCAGCAACTGTAGACTTTACAGCGGTCCTAATAGTTAATCCCGATAATGGAACTGGCCAGAATTGAAGGACCGCATGTGAAAATTGACTTTATGGCAGCTCGAATACCATTACGTCTACATAAGATCTTATGTCTCCGCACGGTTGTAGTTGGTTTTCTATTAGCGTCGCCGTTCTTATTGGGGTGTAACAGCACTAGTGTGGTGACACATAGGTCGACTGGCAATAGCGATTACCGAACAGCCTTTGTAACAGTCGGCAATGACAACATGGTAGTACCCGTAAATCTTGGCTCAATGAAGACAATGACTCCCATCAAAACGGGTTCAGCTCCCATCGCAATTGCGAGTTCAAATTCTTTATCAGGCAAGATAGTAGTTGGCGATTATGGGATAAGTGGGTCGGACAATTTACCCAATACCATCGAGATTATTCAGTGGCCAAAGTTGACCTCCTCTGTCTTTTCGTTAGGGAGTAACCATCAGCCATCGGCAATCGCAATCAATGACAGTGGCGCTATTGCCTATATCGCGACCGATTATTCAAGATCACTTGTGAAGTTCTCTCTCTCAACTGACAAAATCGAAGCCTCACTCGATACTCACTCAAATACCCACGCTATAGTAATAGCCGATAAGGGTAGATTCGCATATCTAGCCAATTATGGTGCCTATGGGGGCAGAGCTGGCTCAAGTGTTATTCCTGTAAACTTGCAATCTTGGAAAGTTGATAAACCGATTTATGTTGGGAAGGAACCGTGTGATGAAGCGGTTTCGCCAAATGGGCGCTACGTATTTGTGACGGTTGAATCCAATTCGGATATGGGGGGATATGTTGCTGAAATTGACACGAGAACAAATACCGTGGTCAGAAAAGTCCTAGTTGGGCCGATGCCCTCAGGCATTACGATATCGCCCGACGGTGCAAACGTTTGGGTTGCCCTAGATCCTCCTAACCCGAGAGCCGATGCAATAGTTTCATTTTCTCTTAAGTCTTATAAAGTGTCCCGCCCAATATTCGTCGGCAATGATCCATGGAAAATTGACATTCCATCGCCTTCAATTGCTTATGTTGTAGATGCCGGTTCTGGAATGCTTGCAAAAGTAAATATTGCTTTTCATAGGGTCGAAAAATACATCTATGTAGGGTCCCAACCCCATGGGATTGTTTTGCTCCGATAGATTGGTCTAACGAATTGTATTCCGGTGACCAAACAGATTTAGAGGTCATCTATCTGGGCTTCTGCCGCCTTGGGAAAAGTATTGGGAATTAGTCAACACCGTCCATTCAACATTTATTTTGTTGTGCCAACACAGGGACCAAGACCGATGATCTTGAATTATGAACCCTAAACCGAAGTTACGCCTAGCGACCCTGACTCTGTCGCCAAAACGACCTACCCAGGGAAAGAAATGGCCTTCTTCGCAGCCTGAATATGTAGCCACGAGTAGCTCCATGGGACTAGGTGAGCAGGGTAGTTATTTTAGCTATGGGAGGCCCTATATGGAATCGTCGTGCAGCAATGCATGTGGCCACTACTAGGCGGCGCCACGGTGGCCAAAAATACACACCTACCCTCTTGCGCCAGAGCTATTGCGAGATAGACAAGGCCCGCCACCGGACCCTCGCCAACCTCTCGCACCTGGCGGAACAGAGCATTGAACTTGTGAAGGCTTCGCTCGCCTGTAAGTCTTTCGCGGCTAGAGACGAGACGATTGAGACGGTCCGGTCGCTTTCCCACGGGAGTGGCGGCGGTGTGGGGCCTGGTCGAGAAGCTTGGCTTCAAGGAGTTGCTCGGACCAACGTGTCGCGAGCGCGACGTGGCGCTCGCACTCATCTGCTCCCAAGTGGTCGAGCCTTCCTCCAAGGCCGGGTACGCAATCTGGTGAGCTGACCAAGGGTGAGTTCGGTGTCCGGCGCTTTGTTCGCGTTGCGGGTGAGCGTGACAAGGTGGTCGAGCAAGCCCTGGAACGAACGAAGCGGTGTTCCATCGGGCTGTGCTCGCCGAGCAGCCTTTAGCGTGGCCGCCCGTGAGCGCTTGGCCGGAGCGACGGGGTCTATTTGGGTGGGTCGCGTCTCATCAGTGAAGGTGAGCGGTGCCAGAACAAAAGAAGTTCCAGGTAAACCCCCATTATCACCTGGCTACCAGGCGTAACTTCAGCCTAAACCTTGTAACTTCAAATGCCAATTTGCCCCGGTTGCTTTCCTGATTAGTAACACCCAGATCCTAAGCAAAATCGCTGGGGCCCGGGTTGCTTCAATCAAGTCAAGCTTTTTCAAAGTCTCCTATCAAGACTGAGCTCGACGGGGTCGTTTTTTTGGATGGATTGAAAATCTGTTGACGGTCAGAGAACGCTGATATATGATGATCGCACAAATTGAGGGTCACTGGCCTTGAACCAGGGGAGGAAATCTCGGTGAAGCAATTCAGCAACGCTAGTTTACTAAAGCGAAGTCCAGTATCTTGGTCTGAGTGGTTCCGAACGTGGTCTAGGGTGAGAAAGTTGACTATTGTTGTAAGCTCTTTGGTAATTGGAGCAGCTTTGATCCCAATATTTTCGAACTTGCCCCAAACAACCAGATCGGTATCGCTTGGCAAGATCCAACTGGCCTGGAACGAGAGAGGTCATAGTCCCAGAAGTGGTTCGGGTGCCTGTAACAAGGGGAAAGCAGGCCACCATTCTGGCAAAAACGGTGGCGCTGGGGGAGGAAAGGGTAGTGGTGCGAGCGGTAGCCCTCCAGATCCCAAAAACATTGGGCCAAATACTTCAGTGGCTGATCCATGTAATACGTTCGACGGCGATTTTACTACCTCGGTACCAGTATTTACCCTAGGGGGAGGTGGCATTACTCCGTCTCTAACACTCAATTACGATTCAGTTTACGCTCAAGACGTAGCAGACACCCAAGGGACTTCTGGGCTAGCTACGGCTTTTGGCTATGGTTGGTCAAGTGAGTGGACTACCTCGATAAGCTTCAAGTTTGATCCCGCGACCAAAACCTGCGGGATGGTCGTAAATGAAAGCAATGGAACTGCACTAGGCTTTGCTGGGCCCATAATACCAACGAATTCCGCCCCAGCTTCCTGTGGTACGCCGTATAACTCAGAGGAGTTCCCCCCGATCATAGCGGATTCCTTTGGCAGTTCTAGTAACCCTGATGGTGTGGTCGATACTAGCCAAACCAGAGCCATCCTTGTGTTTGACCAGACACTCAACGTTTACAACTATGGGTTTTCAAACGTATACCTGCTGTCCTACAATAGCTCGGGACAATTTGGTCAAACTAATGATATATATTCGCAAACTGGCAAGTTACTTGGAGAGTTTGATAATAACGGAAATCTAACTGCAGTCAACTACTTATC
>DAIDHF010000105.1 GCA_027452005.1 Acidimicrobiales bacterium | reverse complement strand
AAACTGGCGGGTCCTAGATTCTATAGTGGTTAGATAGCCTGGTGAATCTACTTGACCCCGCTAAATGGCGAAGAGCCCGCAAAGTGTTGAAGACCCCGCAAAGTGTTGAAGACCCCAATATCTTGGAGCGGGCGACGGGAATCGAACCCGCGTATCCAGCTTGGGAAGCTGGTGTTCTGCCTCTGAACTACGCCCGCGACCTAATAGATCATAGCAAAAATTAAACATAGAATCAGTTGCCGACCCACCGAAATGGGGACATAATTTGAAGACTATGTCCACTCATCTGCCGATCTCTGGGAAACACAACAAAAAGTCTGCGCAAGAAGAAAAAGAGGCCCAAGAGCAAGAAGCCCGGGCTCGTCTAGTCCAAGAAGAGCAGGCCATTGTCCAGGAGATACTTGCCGATGAGGCCAAGATTTCCGAAGATATGAGGCTGGCTGAACAGGCCGCAGCATACGCCCTCTCAGTTGCCCCAGACAGCGACGCGGCCATGAAGGCCAAGATTGCTATGGCCAAAGCCGAGGCTGACGAGCAACGGGTAATTGAGGATTACAACAGTGCAATCAGGGCTGCCGAAGACTCCGTGTCGTCGCGCCGGCTAGGCGATACCGTGCAGGCTGAGCGCGAGATGAAGCTGGCCGAGCAGTATAAGGCAGATGCTCTCGCAGCGCTCCAGGAGGCCGAGAAGGCTAAATCGGACGCCATGATAGCAGCCCAGGAGGCCTATGCTGAAGCTCAGGAGAAATATGAGGGGTCTTCGGGGACCGGGGGAACAGCAGAGATGGGTGGCTTACCCAACGAGTAGGACATTTCTCCTCAAAAGCTGGTCATCGGGGTCAATTTGCGCTAGTTTCTGGCACGTTGTGCGTGTTCGGCGTTTTTCTATAATCTGCCAACCGTTAATCCTAAAATGTAACAACAAACTTGCCTGAGGTTGACCGGCCAAAAAGCTCGTTGGCCACAAAGTAGGAGGAACCTTGAGATATCCAATCGGCATAGCGATAACCGTGATAGCCCTTGCAATTGCCGCCAATAGAGGTCTTTGGCTACTTAGGCTGGTCATGACCGGTAAGCCAGCCCCGGGTAGAGCGTCGAACATTGTCCAGTCCGTCAAGGCTGAACTTACAGAGGTCATCGGGCAACGTAAGCTTCTCAAGAAGACCGTACCGGGAGTTGCTCACGCATTTACGTTCTGGGGCTTTACTTTTTTATTACTCACGGTAATTGAAGCTATTGGAGATCTGTTCTCCAAGGACTTTGCCCTACCCTTTATTGGGCATAGCTTTATTATTGGGTTCTTAGAAGACTTTTTTGCGGTGGCCGTGTTATTGGCGCTCTGTGTGTTTACGGTGATCAGATTCAAGAATGCCCCGTCGCGCAAGGAAAGGCAGTCACGATTCTACGGGTCACATACCGGGGCTGCCTGGGTTGTCCTCGTCGGGATCGCTCTAATCATGGTTACCCTACTGGTCTATCGGGCGGCCCAGGTAAACACGGGGGACTTCCCCTACAATGGGAACCGGTGGGCCTTTGCGTCTCACATACTGAGTCACGCGTTTAGGTCATTCTCCTACCAGACCAACTACGACATCGAGTCGGTGTTTGTCGTTTTGAACGTGGCCTTAATAATGGCATTTGGTATGGTCTACGTTCCCTACACCAAGCACCTCCACATCTTCGTGGCCCCACTAAATGTCCTGTTCTCGCGGCGTCCCAAGGCACTCGGTCCACTGGGGACGACCCCGAAGATGGACGTGGAAGAGATGGGCGAAGACGACGTGTTTGGGGCCGGACTAATAGAGCACTTTTCCTGGAAACAGATGCTGGACATGATTACCTGTACCGAGTGTGGAAGGTGTCAGGAGCAGTGCCCGGCTTGGAATACCGGAAAACCCCTGTCGCCCAAGCTCGTCATCATGGACCTTCGAGACCACCTGTTCAAGGCTGGCCCTAATCTAATCAAGTCTAAATCCCTACTAAAATTTGGGGGGGGGAGTTCTTCAGAGCCCGCAGATTCTGGCCAGGCCACCGAGCAATCTGCAAATGGCTCCTTAGAAAATGGTGAGGTTGCAGGCGAGGGAAAAGTCGACTTTCGAAACCTTGCCCTGGTGCCAAATGTTATCGACCCGGACGTGTTGTGGTCGTGTACGACCTGCGGGGCCTGTGTCGAGCAGTGTCCGGTCGATATCGAGCACGTGGACGCCATTATTGACATGAGACGATACCAGGTACTCATGGAATCTGAGTTTCCCACTGAAGCCGGCACCATGTTGAGAAACATTGAGAATCAGGGCGACCCGTGGGGACTAGGGGCGTCACAGCGTCTTGACTGGACCAAGGGGTTGGACTTCGAAATTCCGGTTATTGACGGCGAGATCTCGCCAGACATTGAGTATCTGTTTTGGGTTGGATGTGCGGGGGCTTTAGACGAGCGCGCTCGCAAGGTGACCCAGTCAATCGCCCGCCTGCTCAATCGTTCTGGGGTGAGCTTTGGCATTCTAGGACCCAGGGAAACCTGTACCGGCGACCCGGCAAGACGGATTGGCAATGAGTATCTCTATCAGATGCAAGCTCAACAAAATATCGAGACCTTCAACACTTCAAAAATAAAGAAGATTATTGCCTCGTGCCCGCACTGTTTCAACTCTATTGCCAGAGAGTATCCATCTCTAGGGGGAGATTACGAGGTAGTTCACCACTCACAACTACTAGACAAGTTGTTGACCCAGGGCAAGCTGACTCCCACTCAAAAGGTTGAGGAGTCAGTTACCTATCACGATCCGTGTTATCTTGGTCGGCACAATGAAGTATATGATGAGCCCCGGGGAGTGCTCGCTCAAATACCTGGAGTGACCCCAGTTGAGATGACCCGGTGTCGTAATAAGGCCTTTTGTTGCGGGGCTGGTGGAGCGCGCATGTGGCTGGAGGAGTCTATTGGTAAGCGGGTCAACGTCGAGCGCACCGAGCACGCCTTAGAGACCGGGGCCAGTGTGGTCGGAACGGCCTGCCCGTACTGCATGATCATGATTGACGATGCTGTCAAGGCCAAGGTTGCCGAGGATGACCCCAAGGCCGACGGGGTACGCGTCATGGACGTCGCCCAGATTCTAGAGTCGTCTCTGGACTAGGTCCCAGCGTGTGATGCCACTTGCCTGACAACATTGAGCTTTGGTGATGGTGTTTATGCACTCGGTTTCCGCGTCAACCGTGGTCAGTTCCCGCTGAGATCAGTTTTAGAATTTTAGTAGTTTGCATGCCGTTTTTCCGTGAAACCCAGATTTATCGATCGTAATCGGCTGTTCGCTCCCCTATGGCAAAGAACGCTACCGTAGATGTAAAGTCTGTGGTCCAGGGGGAACTTTCAATGTGGTAGATTGGTCAGACGATGTCCCATGGGCCACGGTTGGCGGCAATCTGGCAGTAAACAGATTGGTCTTTGATCAGGTTGGACTTTTTGACCAAAGCCTTATGACAGCTGTCGAAGACTCCGAATGGGGTTATGGAGCATATCTGGCAGGCTTCAAGATTGACCGAAGTTCCGAGTTGTACATGTACCACCGGCGAGATATCGAGGGAATCATCACGCAGGTTCGAAGCTGGTTTGCTAAGGGATCAAGCGTAACGCGATATCAGGTAGCAGTGGGCGAGTCTCAACCTAAAGGAAGCTTACGCTACATCGCTCGATGTCTGGGTCATGCAAGCCTAAAAAGGTGTTCTGGCGGGCTGCTTGGAGCTGCGCTTGAGCTTGGTTCCTACCTAGAGTGGCGAAGGGTGACCGACTCTGCGAAGTGATCACCACCCCTCCCGTCTTCAGCGATTAGGTACGGAATTTCATAAATTTTGTGTAATCAACGCACCTTGGCCGCATTTAGTATTTCTCGAAACTTGTCGCTGTAAAGAGGAGGAATTACGTATCGCTTTTTCCCATTTCCTATAACTGCCGAATTTGTTCGATTGATTTCATCTAATGCGCCATAGATGGTGAGGTCACAATGTTTCACTTTTTGTTCAAGAATCCTCATCACGCAAAGTGAGATCATGCATAAAAGAACATGGGACTCAATTCTTGAAGCCCGCTGATGATAGGAAGGTCGGATCTTTAGATCTGATTTGGTCATCCTAAATGATTGTTCGACAATTGGAAGTTGATTGTAATGGGAGATTACTTCGTCTGGAGCCAATAGCTGGTTATTAGTGATGTATCCTTTTAGACCATCAAATCTAGATGCTAATTCAATTGCTTGTTGGTCCAGTTTTGGCTTTTCTTTTGTCGAAAAATCCAAGAACTGATGTTTTCTTACCGCTTTATTTTGCAAAATTAGCTTTTC
>DAIDHF010000104.1 GCA_027452005.1 Acidimicrobiales bacterium | reverse complement strand
CGTTCTCGACGCGCTGCAAGAAGGCAGTCGCTCGAGGAGAATGGTCCGGGTGGTCCCCAAGCACGTGGCGCAGAAGGATGTTGGTGTCGAGAAACGTCTCAGCCATCTATGACCGCCGTCGCGCCGCGACATCCTCCGCGATTGCTTCCTCTGCTGCTGCTCGAAGCTCCTCGGCGGAAACGGGTGCTCCCGATGTTTTGAGCACGCCGGCGGTCTGGAGAACCACGCTGCCCGCTCGACGCAGCCGCACCTGGTTATTCTCCAGTACCAACGCGACCTTGTCCCCCTCGTGCAGGCCCAGGGCCTTGCGAATCTCAGCCGGCACCGTGATTTGCCCCTTGCGGGTCACAACCGTCAGCATTTCGCGCATGGCTCAACCTCATGACATACAGTAGTACTTCTCTGTGCATGTAGTACTCTTATATCAAAAGTTGCACCAGGCGCCAGATAACAGACGGTTTGTCCAGCCCGAACCTATCCATAGCCCGGTGATAGGGACATTACTGCACTTCGCCCATTAGCGAACTCGACTTTCAATCTTCGGATCAACCAGATCCTCATGCTGACTCCCCCTACTCGTACACGACCTTGCCCACCTCGTGCGCCCGGATCCAGTCCCAGTCCAGGGTCACGCCGAGGCCGGGGCCCTGGGGCACCGGAATCTCGCCGTTGCTGTCGATCGAGTCGAGCTCGTCGTGGTAGTCGAGGTAGATCGGGGCCTTGGTTGTCTTGATCTTGGGGTTGACCAGGCCCATCTCGTACCAGTTGCAGTTGCGGATCGACGCGAAGCAGTGCCGGTGGGCCGGGCCGGGGGCGTGGATCGCCACGTCCAGGCCGAAGCCTTCGACGGCGTGGGCGATTTTCATCAGGCCGGTGATGCCGCCGTCGTAGGTCGCGTCGGTGTGGACGAAGTCGACCGCCTCGGCGGCGATGAAGTCGACGTGCGGCTCTAAGGTGCGGACGTGCTCGCCGAGGCAGAGGGGAGTCTTGATCATCTGGCGCAGCTTCTTGTAGCCAAACGCCGAGATGCCGCCGTCTTTGCCGGGGTCTTCGTACCAGAAGAAGTTGGCTTCGTCGCAGGCCCGGCCGACTTTGAGGACGTCGGCCCAGGTGTTCAGCTCGCAGGCCGGATCGATCATCAAGTCCATGCCTGGACCGACCGTCTCGCGCACTTTGAGGACGTTGGCCACCTCGCGCTGGACCGGTGCGTTGCCCCAGCCGTGAATCTTGAACCCCTTGTAGCCGCGCTCGCGACACTGCAGGGCAAAATCGGCGAAAGCTTCCGGGCTGTCGAGACCGCCGTTCTCGTCGCCGTGGGTCGTGCTGGCGTAGGCAAGCAGCGTCTTCCGGTAGCCGCCGAGAAGCTGATAGATCGGGGCGTTGTAGAGCTTGCCGGCGATATCCCAGAGGGCGACGTCGACCGGCGCGACGCCGAACCGGTCGTTCTTGCGGAGCGCGCGTTTCAGGTCGTTGTAGATCAGCTCCCGCTGAAGGGGATCTTTGCCGATCAAGTACTGGGCGACCATGCCGACCTGGGCGTAACTCTCGACGCTCCCGCCGGCCCACTCGCCGGTGATGCCGGCGTCGGTCTCGACCGTGAAGACGTAGCCCTTCGATCGTGATTTCCCACCTTTGAGATAGACCATGTTGAACCCGTTGTAGTCGGTACCGACATCCTGCAACTGGCGCTCGTACCGGCACACCGTGGCTCTCGAAATGCAAGGTGAGCGCGCCATGCCCTCATCTCCTCCAGTTTGGGCCGGACAAATCATCGCAGGCAAGCTCAGACTGATGCGTAGTGTTTCGCAAACCTGCCCACAGCCTCGGGGCTGAGACGCGGCTCTCCAGCAGCCTGCTGATATGTAGCCGCTCGCTGAGTTGAGGTGGTAGTCCTTTTCCGAGACCGAACCCCAGGGGCATCTACGCCACGTCCAGTTCGCTCGAACGAGAGGAATCAAGCCCCGCACACGATGAAGAAAGCAACTGATATTGATATTATTGGCGCAGTCAACGATGTTGCAGCCACAAACCTGCGTGGCGCTCAGTACGGGTTATGTGGGCGTGTCGACAGCGAGGGAAGAAAGGCTTGAACACAGGCATTCCAACCACTAATGGAATCTTGTTTGGACCAACGCAGAGTCGCAAGACCTATTTGTCTATGTACGCCCACCGTGGACCGCTTAGAAAAGGCAATCCAAACAAGAACAGGTGGCTAAGCACGTTCCCGCCACCGGCGGAATACGGCCTGTTCTGTGATGCCGACGACAGCGATTGGCGGGATGAAAAGGGGAATTATTGGGGAATCCACGACGGCGGACGGACGATCATAGGCTGCCGAGACGCAGTTATCGCCAAATTCCCGCACAGGCAGAATCCTACAGACCCCTGGCACGGGTACCCTGTCCCTGAAGACGACGCCAATCGAGACAGATGGCCATCGATTACGTTTATAGAGGGCTGGATCAAAGCCGGAATTGTGTCTAGGACGATCGGCCGCCGCCTTCAACGGACACCAACGTGAAAGTTTCGAGTGTATTCGTCCCCGGAAGCTTCGAAGACGCATGGATATACATGGGGCATCTTGTAGTCCTCACTCAAGACCTGTCGATTCAGTTCTATCCGCTAGAGCAGATCGCTTCCGCCATCGAGACGTCTTACGGTGAACACAATCCTGTTGTTAGGCTAATGTTCCTTCGGAACGACTGGCTTTCTGGTGAAACCATGGCATATATTGCGCGGAACGCCGTCATACAAGCCGAGATTATCCACGCATTCGATAAATTTCCTCAGCCATTCGCAGTGTTGGACACGGACCTACGTCCAATTGCGGAGTATGGCCTCCATGTGTCGGCTAGTGTTTTTCTCGATTTCTTCCTCTATGGCGGAAGATGCTACTTTGCAACCGACGCCGGAATCTTCCACCTTGACGTTGATTGGCACGTTGTCCCTTCGCTCACAAGAGGTTCTCCAGAGAAACGATCGGATGCGACGTGCTACACCATCTCGGCAAAGTATGGTGCCCTGATGGCGTCCTGTGGCAGTGATGGGCTTTACGGGTATATTGACGAATTTGGGTCGTCGTCTGATTTCAATCTTGCCAATGGGAGACGATTGGCCGAGAAGTCGATGAAGATCGCTTGGGCAGATACCTCATTCATCAACTATACATCGAATGCAACAATGGATGTACTGCGAGCAACCTTATCTAGCGTGAGTCCCGCCGGCCGGCGACCTGAATCCGAGAAGAAAGTCATGACCCGAATTGAACAAGATGACATTGATTTGACAGGTATAGTTACTAGGGACATTGCACGGCGAGGATTTGAGCTAGACGAAGTGCAGTTTGCATTTAATTCAAATAGTAACTTGTTCTTGCGTGTTTATTCTGGGGAAGTCTTCGTGTTCACCATCGAGCGCGTAAACAATATGCTGACTCTGCGCCGATCCCGTCAGATGTTCGCGATGCCCTCCAGGATTCTTAGTATGCATTTCGGCGCCAATTGGAGTGTACTTGAGACCACGGACAGCGTGCTCCTTTTTGCCGACCGGGATCTGACAACCATCGTCGAACGAGGCGTATTGTCCGTCAGAACGTATCCACGCTCTCGGCGGTATCGCAGCCTAGTGTCGATCGTTCACGAAGAAGGAGTGCAGGTTGCCGGGGTCTTCGATGAGTCAGCCATCACCGTAAATCCTTGAAATACTAGCTTCCGTCCGCTTAGAGCGTGTTATGAACTGCGCCCGATTTTACTAGACCGTCGCCAAATTCCGAATTTGGTCGGTGCGGCGTTTCGCCTTGCCAGTGGCGGCAAAAGTCGTGGTTCATAACACTCACTAGTAAACGCGTACGAGCGTGCCGCAGCGGATCCCCGGAACCTGTCAATAGATTTGAGACAGTCTTTGCGCGAAATTACTGACTCACCTCCTCTGTCTGAGGCAGCTTGGGTGGGTTGATCCACACCGCAGTCGGGACCGGCGGCGGGATGGGAGCGTGGTTGACGAAGCGTTCGGGATGGGCAGCATAGGCCGCGTTCAGGACGCTGGCGCGGGCCTGGTAGAGTTCAGTTGCTCGACCGTAATGGACGGCTTCGGGCGTCAGCAAGCCGATGCCAGCGTGGCGATGCTGCGTGTTATACCAGCGGAAAAACGCCTGACCGAAGGAGCGCGCCTCCTCGATGCTCGGGAAACGCTCCGGAAAGCCCGGGCGATACTTCAGGGTTTTGAACTGGGCCTCGGAATACGGATTGTCGTTGGAGACGTGCGGGCGGGAATGCGTCTTGGTCACGCCCAGGTCGGCGAGCAGGAACGCGACGGGTTTGGAGGTCATCGAGGCCCCGCGGTCGGCGTGAATCGTGAGTTGGCCCGCGGTGATCTCCTGTTTG
>DAIDHF010000103.1 GCA_027452005.1 Acidimicrobiales bacterium | reverse complement strand
CGGTGCCAATCGTAGTTCAAACCGACGGCGCTGTCGAACTGCATGCCCTGGAAGCCGAGCAGGGGTTCTTGCGACGGATTGCTTTGGCTGGTGAGGTTGCCGAAGGCGTCGTAGACGCGACTGTCGGTCGCCTGCCCGGAATTGTTCATCAGGGCGCGAACGGAGCCGAGGTGGCCGTTGAGATACCACAAAACGCCGTTGCTGGAGTCGTATTGGGCGAAGAATTGATTGGCCTGGTCGCCGCCAATATAGGCATCCATCAAAGCGCCGGAGGCATTTTGCGTGGCCCACAACGTATCGCCGTTGTAGACGTATTGCGTGAGCGTGGCCGAGCCGCCGTTGAGGGCGATCGAGGAGGCGATGCGATGGCCGAAGACATCATACGTATAAGACGCCTGCACCAGCGTCTGACTTTGGCTATTCGTCTCCGTCGCCCCAATCAACTCGTTGGCCGCGTCGTAACGGTACGTCCACGTCAACCCCGCGTCGGCTCCCCCCGCCACACCCGTCTTGCCGATCAGATTGCCGTTGAGACGGCAACCTGATCGTGGGACTGGCGCAACTGCTGGGCCATGAGAGCTTGAACACGACAAGCCGCTATTGCAAGCAAACGCCGGAGCAGTTGGCCGTTGCTGCGGATCGACTGACCTACTGATGGCGAGTAGCAAAAATCAAAATGAGCTAATTTGGTAGCAATTTCCTCGTGTAAGGGTAATAGAGGGCGGCAGCTACTGTCTCTCCCATCACACTACGCTCCTACTCCCCCGACGGCAACCAGGATCGACTTCTAATGTATTCCTCAGAATACTGAGGAAAGCTATTCGCTTTTTCGCCTTTCTCATAGAGGCGAAATGGGATATTCGTACCGTCAAACATAACCAAGGCCCTTTTGTTGACACCCTTTGAGATCGCCTTCCCTACAGCATCGGCAACGACGTGAAGGCAGTCGGACATAGCACTATCCCGGCTACAAAACAAGTCAACAAATGTCTTGAAGGTGGACACGTCAAATTCGCTGTAAAATGCTTCCTGTTCAGGGAGCTGGCTCCCAAGCGAATCTAGCCCATACAGCCATTCTCCTGGTGCCTCATAAACCTGGAAATGAAGACCAAGTGGGAGTTCGCTTGACTTGTTATTGAATGATATCCCAAGTTGAGATTGAAGAAAGCCGATGATTTCGGTCCGATCCTCAGTTTCAACGGCGATCGTACAGTATGCTTTTGCCATGCCAGTCCTGCCTATCAGTCTAGTGGGGGAAGTGCAGCCTCGTCAATAACTCGGAAGGTAACTCCCGGCTGCCTCGGTCTGAAGTTCTTCACAAAATTCTCGTACTGTTCCAAACTCGCTTTTGCGCTAGCTGGTCGCACAACTATGACTTGCCCGCCAGGACCAACTTGCTCTACTCCTTTTGCCAGGTCGCCTGCGGCGTTCCTACCGATCCCTCCAATCCGCTTCACGTCCACCCGCAAGCTCTCACCTACACGGAAGTCATGCGTCACCCCTGGCGTAAGCTTTGGATCAACAAAGTGAACATCACGTCCTTCCGCTCGAAGTTGCTTGGACTCGGAAAAGGGGACGCGACTCAAATAGGAGAGGCTTGCCGGCTTCACCTCTGCTGTTCTTGGGTGGCGACCTTCTTTTACTCTTTCGGTGGCTCAAGCGGACGCAAGGTGGCCTCCAAGTCCATCGTCCTCGCCCTCTCTAGCTGCCAGGTCGGTACTCCATACAAACTCCTCGCCTTCGCGGATCGTCTTACGCCTGCCAACTCCGCCTCGGTCGATGGCCCGATAACCAACTCTGTCCAGTCCCCAGC
Source organism: Acidimicrobiales bacterium (assembly GCA_027452005.1). GTDB lineage: Bacteria > Actinomycetota > Acidimicrobiia > Acidimicrobiales > JAKAVM01 > JAKAVM01. The sequence goes on along the minus strand of DAIDHF010000103.1, from coordinate 2,694 downwards.
CAGAGACAGTGGCCGAAGGCGTAACAGAATCTTTCCCCGCGCAGTCCCCCGAATCTACGAGTCGCGTCCCCTTTTCTTATTCGAGCTTTCCGATGATGTCCTGGAGGCCCTCCGCTTGCGGGCCGTCCGTGGCTGCCAGTTGGGGTTCACCGAGAACGAACTCGCCGACATTCTCGGCATCCGACGCGAAACCGTTTGCCACTGGTGGTCCGCCTATGCCGACGGCGTACTGGGTCGAGGTGCGTTCGCGGAGACAGGATTTCATGCGGAAGTTGCTGCATCTTCCAGAGCATGTAATGAGTTACTTTGAACATCCATACGTCCAATATGCTGCTAACATGAATTAGTGAGAATCTTACATGCCGAGGTAATATTGCCGACACGATTGTAGGCTGAAACGAGAAATCAGTGCCGTGTTTTTGCTTACGAAGAGCCTCGGCAAACTACACCTTATTCTACGGACTTTTGGGAGTTGCGGGAATTGCTGTTGTGGAGCCTGGCTTCCAATCAACGAATCGCAGACAGATAGTACTTCTGAGGAGGGCAAGGGGTTACTCCGATGCATCAAGGATGTTCACTAGTGCCTGAACCCTCGCGTCCTCAATGTTTGCAGGCAATTCATCCGTACCGACACTGATGGCAACTCCAGTATCATCATAAAACTCAGCATTGATATACCAGATTCGACAAATGTACTTCCCTCGCTGATGGGTTGTAAGAGGATTCGGCGAGAGATAAGTGATCAGACGATGGGGGTATGTGTAGGCCCACTGTTTTGGCCACTTGAAGTCCTGAGGCCGACACTCTATCAACTGGCACAGTTCGCGCAGGGTGATGGAGCGCCTGCCCCAGCCCATCCCGCTATAACCGGGGGCATTATCAAAGCGAACTTTCTCGCCATAGGTCCCTCCTACCCAAACATATCGGAATCCCTTCCTGCGAAGGCGCTCTTCTAACGGCAAGTCCTCACGGATCTGGGCATCCTTCCCATCGTTACGCTTGGCCTCGACATCTGTCGATCTGTTCCCACGTGCGTCGTTTGATGTCGGCCTCGCTGTGATGGCAAAACAGGTGCAAAGAACGAGCATGACTCCGAGCAAAGCTTTTCGAGACCGGGTCATTTCCATTCTCCTTTCGCTAACTGTATCAAGTTCGCACAGCCAAAGCGCCAGGCTGAAACCTACCTTTACGAGCGTACTAGCCCTCTGATCATATCAACCGGCGCTCCGATTCGTCTACGCGAGAACCTGCGATCGTGTCTGAAGGAGCGTCGAGAATATCATCCGTCTATCAGCGCTTCTTCATGATTTATGGAACCTTCGGCAATCGTGGCTGAAGGTGTAGCGAGAATCTCACCTTCTTCTTCTCGGCTTCGAATTTCTGTTCCGCCTGTACTCTGGTAAGGATATCCGTTCTCATATGTTGAGTAATATATTTGTTCTTGTCTACTTTCGATAGCAGCTTTGCTTTCAGCTGATCGAGAGTGACGTAGTCCACACCGAGTCCCGAGAAACGTGCATTCCCATCCTTATCTTTCCCTAAATAGATCACGTTTTCGGAACCCCACGCGCCTTGCGGGTTTTGTTCAAGGTAGCCTGGATGGTTCTGCAGTGTCAGTACGTCTCCGGGAAGCCAATTCTTCTCATTATTCGCTTCGGATTTCACCGCTTCATCTAATGCACTATTTAGTTCTATGAGCCGCTTCTGTAGCTTCTGTTTCTCGCCAGCCGCCCAAATCTTCGTTTTGTCATTCAGTTTTTTCTCTATGCTGTCTATCTCCAGCATTATCTTAGAGATTTTTTGAGAGGGCAAACCAAGAAACTTGTAGGCGTTGACTTTGTCTTTATATTTTCCACTAAGGCCAATCAGGAAGTCCTTTTCGTTGATCTTGTTGAATTGTTCTGGTTTAATAACTTTCGCCACGGCAAGCAAAATAGCGACTTGCGTAGCCGTCTGGCATTCTGCCAAAGTCCTTGATGCTTTATCCTCAAGCCCCTTCGTGATGGCATCATAGGGCTTTTTGCCTTCTTTCATTTTAAAAACAAACCCGGCCCCTTTTTGATCGCTCTCAACATCCCAGAAAGCATCATTCGCTGCCGGAGCACCGTATTCGAGGTCAATCTTATCAGGTGCCTTCTTGTTCGTGATACGGCGCATCGCTAGGATGGTCTGTATATGTAGGTCGATGTTTGCACGCAACTCGTATGGATCTTCGAAGACATAGACACCCTCTTCACTCGCAACCATTTTATCGAAGATTTCTTGACGAAGACGCATCTCCTCTTCTTGGGCATCTTGGTTTGTCGCATTAGGATTCAGCACGAACTTCCGAATACTATCATAATTCTTGTAATCTTTGTTCATTTTTTTCGCAAATACGTACAAGCCTGGCTCTGGCTCAGCAGCAGCTGCTGCTGCCGGCTTCGGCTCTTCGGGCCTCTTCCCTTCTAGTTCTTCCCTTTTAGAATGTTTGATAGCAATCTCACTATTCTGTTCCTCACCCCTGGGATCGGTAGCATTCGTCGGCGCATTATTGACGAATTCATGCGGATTAGGTCCAGGTTGCAACAACAGCGGATCTTGCGTCATCCACTGTTGCGTCCGAGGGTTGTACCAGCGGTGCCAATCGTAGTTCAAACCGACGGCGCTGTCGAACTGCATGCCCTGGAAGCCGAGCAGGGGTTCTTGCGACGG
>DAIDHF010000102.1 GCA_027452005.1 Acidimicrobiales bacterium | reverse complement strand
GGTTTTAGGCATATTCCATCGTGTACACGTTAGGGTTAAGCCAGAATGAACTCGACAGAAATATCCCACCCAAAAAGACTACAAGATAAAGTGACCATAATCACCGGAGGCGGGGGCGGCATCGGTGAGTGTGCCGCCGAGCTTTTTGGGTCCCATGGGGCCAAGGTGACCGTGGTGGACGTCAACCAAGATCAGGCCGAAAGGGTAGCTAAGTCAATTGAGTCGGCCGGTGGGGTGGCACTTGCAATTTCGGCCGACGTGTCCCAAGATGACCAGGTCCGTGACATGGTCGAGGCGACCGTTTCACACTTCGGTCGCCTTGACGTTATCTTCAACAACGCCGGGATATTCCCCGCTGACGACGGTGGAGTCCTTGACACCCCCCTGTCAACCTGGGACAAGGTCATGGAGGTAAACCTCAAGGGGGTGTTTCTTGGAACCAAATATGCTGTTGCCAAGATGCTAGATAGTGGTGGTGGTTCTATTGTAAACGTGGCCTCTTTTGTGGCCTTGATGGGGGCGGCCACGGCTCAGGTCGCATACACGGCATCTAAAGGAGGAGTACTGGCCTTTACGAGGGAGGTTGCCGTAGAGTACGCGAGACGAGGAATCAGGGCTAACTCAATATGTCCTGGCCCGATTGAAACCCCGCTCTTGGCCGAGCTGTTATCGGACCCCGAGAGACGCAATCGGAGGTTGGTTCATATCCCGATTGGAAGGTTCGGCCGAGCCCAAGAGATTGCCAACGGGGCCCTCTTTTTGGCTAGCGACGAGTCGTCTTTTATGACCGGGTCTCAGCTAGTTATCGACGGCGGGATTACTGCGGCCTACGTTACTCCACAATGACCGGCCCCTCCCATTTCCCGGTCTCGGTAGAAGAGCTAGAACGCCAGATAAGGGGTGGATCTATTGACACGGTCATTGTCGCCTTCCCCGACATGCAGGGCAGGCCGGTTGGGAAGCGGGTAACCGGAAAGTTTTTCTTAGAACACGTTAGGTCCCACGGGATTGAGGCCTGCGACTACCTGTTGTGCGTGGACGTCGACATCGACCCGTTGGCCGACTACCGCTTATCCAACTGGGACACGGGATATGGAGACATGCTGGCCAGCCCAGATATGGGTACCTTGAGAATCATACCCTGGGCCCAGTCGTCGGCTATGGTGCTCTGTGACCTGACAGACAACACGGGAACCCCGATTTCTGTGTCTCCGCGCGAGATGCTCCGTCGCCAGATCGCCAAAGCAAACGAGATGGGATTTGTGGTCAAGTGTGCAACCGAGCTCGAGTTCTTTTTGTTCTCGGACTCCTTTGAGGAGGCCTTCGAAAAGGGCTACCGCGGCCTGAGCCCGCACTCGTCGACGCCGGAGGACTATCAGATCTATCAGACCTCTCGTGAAGAGTACGTTATCCGTGAGATCAGAAACTCAATGCTCTTAGCGGGGATCCCGATCGAATTTTCCAAGGGAGAGGCCGGACGCGGCCAGCACGAGATAAACATCACCTATTCAGACGCCCTGACCACGGCCGACAACCACTTGATCTTCAAGACCGGGGTGAAAGAGATTGCTTCTGGATTCGGCCGGGCCACTACATTCATGGCCAAGTGGTCCATGGACGACGTGGGCTCGTCGTGCCATATCCACACGTCTCTATGGGATATCGATTCTGATCGGCCGCTCATGGGAGACGAGTCGGCTCTTGGAGGGCTCTCACCGACTGGGCAGATGTTCTTGGCGGGCCAGTTGGCCGGGGCCAGGGATCTGGCCTGGTGCTTTGCGCCCTACGTCAACTCTTACCGACGATACGTCCCGGGTTCTTGGGCTCCCACGGCAGTAGTCTGGGGCGACGACAACCGGACTTGTGGATTTCGCTTAGTCGGAGTCGGGCCTTCTCGGCGGGTTGAGTGCCGAATACCCGGAGCAGACGTGAATCCCTACATCGCCCTGGCTGCTAACATCGCATCGGGTCTGTGGGGCATTGAGCACGGACTTGACCTGACTCCTCCATATACTAAGAACGCCTACGAGGACACAACTCTAGACAGGATCCCGTCCAATATTGCCGACTCTATTGCCCTGTTTGAGTCTAGTGAGCTAGCCAGAGAGGTCTTTGGGGAAGAGGTCCACTATCACCTACTCAACACGGCCAGGAAGGAATGGGACAAGTTTAACTCCCACGTCTCTGACTGGGAGTTATCTAGAAACTTCGAGAGAATCTAGTAAGTGTTCTCGCCGGGCCTTGAAACCATCGAAACAGTCGGTAAGCTATCCTAAAACTTGTTTAGCCGTTTGTAGATTGACTTGTTTGCCTTGTAGAGGTTGGCAAACTCCTGAAACATCTCGTCGTAGTCTCTAGAGGCCTCTGGTTCGGGCTTATACACATCTTTTACCGGGACCAACTTGGAGATCTGGCTCACATTGAGCTTGCCCATGGCAACCAGGGCCATTAGTGCTGCCCCTCTAGAGTTGGCCAGGACGGGGTCTTGCATCTGTCTGACCTCACGCCCGGTAACGTCCGCGTGTATCTGAGACCACAGGTCTGAATTGGCCCCACCGCCAATGAAGGCGAGGCTTGGAATCTTTTGCCCGACAAACTTGTCTACTGCTTCTAAGAGCCACCTAGAGTTATAGGCCACGCCCTCAAAAACTGATCTAACTATCTGGGCTCGAGTGGTCGAGAGTGACAGGTTGAAAAACCCTCCTCGTAAGGTGTGATCGTCTACCGGGGACCTCTCGCCATTTAGCCAGGGAGTAAATATTACTCCCCCACTTTTTCTCGGGGCTTGTTGGGCGAGTAACCCAAAAAGCTCATAGGGGTTTGCCTGAGGTAGTTCACCGGTGAGTTCATCGTGGGCAAAGAACATAGAGTCCTTCAAGAAGTTCAGGCACGCCCCGGCGGTCTCGTGCTCATCGGCCACCATATACTTACCCGGGATCGCCGATGGGAGGGACCCGATGTTAGAAGATATTGAGGTCTTCTTGAATGGAACATGACAGCTGATCCAAGACGAGGTCCCAATGTAGAGGTGGGTATCAAAGTTGTTGACCGCCCCTGATCCTACGGCCGCCGAAGCGAGATCTCCTGTAGCCGAGGCCACGGCGATACCCGGGGTCAGACCCAACTCCTCTGCGGCCTGACTTGTCAGGCCTGACACGATAGTTCCGCTTGGCACGAGGTCTGGGAGTTTCTCGCGGCTAACCCCAACCATAGACAAGAGCCCATCGTGATAGGAGATGTTATTGATGTTGCGGTTGTCGGTAACCCAGTGGAGGGTGATTGAGTCATATGAAGCCACAATCTTGCCCGTAAGGCGGGCTAGTAAAAAGTCACAGGGTTCCAAGAACTTGTACGCGCTCTTGTATATCTCGGGATAGTTGTCCTTCAAGAATAAGATGTGGGCAATGGGGTCTTTGCCCGAAAGCGAAGGCCCACCCCCGGTGATCTTGATCCACTTGAGAACTCTGGCCAGGTTGTAGCCCATGACATTGACCGGGCCGCCACCGGCGACTCGTCTGATGGCCTTGTTACCCCGAGAGTCCATCCAGATGACCGAGTTGGCCAGGTGGCGTCCGTTTTGGTCAACAGCTACTGTCCCGGCCCACTGGGCGGTAACCCCGACCCCGACAATTCTCTCCACTGGGACGTGGTTGGCCCCTATTACTTCGCGGGCGGCATCCACAATAGCGTTCCACCAATCCCCGGGGTCCTGTTCGGCTCCACCTCCCTCAAGTAGGTGAAGCTTGACCGGCCTAAACGCGTGTGCGACCACACTGGCATCGTCGGCAAAAATAGCTACCTTGGGGCCCCCGGTTCCCAGGTCAATTGATAGGACGTATTCGCGTTCTGACATCTTGAAATCCTCGCTGGCTAGTGGTCTGGTTAGTACAACACGATACTAGCCATTCGCTATGAACGTGGCCTGTGACTTCTCTCACGGCCAAAGCCGCCAGTCCCCACGGGGAGTGCTTATGGACCTATCTCGCCCCGGGTCTCATTTGTGCCCAGAGATCGACTCTTGAAGCGCTCCAGCCGGTTGAGGGCGTTCAGGTACGCCCTAGCCGAGGCCTCTACGACATCAGTAGACACTCCCCGACCCGTGATCTTGGAGTCAACCGAGTCTGACTCTAGTTGAACCAAGACGTCTCCCAGGGCGTCCATTCCCCCGGTTACCGCCGACACGTTGAACCCGACCAGGGTGACCTGAGCCTTGCAGGCCGTCTTGATCGCCTGGAAGGCGGCATCTATCATCCCGTTGCCCTCGCAGGTTGCCTCAGATCTCTCGTCGGCCTTTACCAAGACTACCCGGGCCTTGGGGTTGCCCACGGTGCCCCCTGAGACCTCGAGTAAGTCGAGGGTCCAGCCCTCGACGAGTTCTACCCCGATCTCCTCGGCCACGATGGCCTCAAGATCTGCCTCGGTGATCTCTACCTTTCGGTCGGCCAGATCTTTGAATCGGCTAAAGGCTGCATTGAGGGTGTCTCCCGAGAGTTCCAGTCCCATCTTGGCCAGGCTGTCA
>DAIDHF010000101.1 GCA_027452005.1 Acidimicrobiales bacterium | reverse complement strand
GGCAATGAAGGAAATCAGAGATGAAAGATACTGATCTGCAAAAGACCTGATCAGAGAGATGGTGTAGTCATAGGTGGTGCTAGCTAGAGTTAGCCAGTGCTCACTATTGGAGAAGAGAGAAGCTCTGTGGATAAGTGAGGGGATATTGTGGGGAGTTAGGTGGGGATAAGTTAGGCGGTAGGGGACTTATATTTTTCGGCGTCCCGCTTCCTTCGGTCCTCCTCAATCTGGACCATCCGGGTATCTATAGCTTTCTTGAGGGACAAGGAAAGCAGATTGCTGTCGGATATAATAAAGTTAAGGATACCCCCCTTAACATCCACCATTATCTTGATCCAGCCGTCCGGTAATTCAGGCTCGTCACACACAACCGACTCACCGCTCAGGTCGTCCGTGAACTTGTAGAGAATTTTTGAGGGAATTGTTTCGAAGGCCATTCTTATACTTCCTTGACCACCTGGGTCGCGTTAGTGAACGTGGCATTAGTTAGTGTCACCAGCAAATACTCACCAGCCTTGACGTCTACTAGAACAGTATCTTCTTCAGCCGTGGTAGTGGTTTTGACTTTTTTGTAAACCGTATTGGCTGGTGTAGAAGTAGGACCAGTTTGGACCAGGATTGTATTAGCCAAACTGGTCGAGTAGGTAATATCCAGCGACACTATAGCGTCTCTTGTGGTTGATATTTGGAGGGCAGTTCCGCTAACTACGTCGGCGGTAGTATAGACCGGGTCATTAGTAGCTTGCCCAGGGACATTTACAATACCGTTTTGAAATGTATGGGTTTGCCCACTTGCTACCGAATAGGTAGTTCCAGTACTTGTTAGTGACCAATTGTTATTTGAATTGCCCGCTACCTGAAAATATATTCCATTGTTGAGACCTTCGATATTGCCAATTGCAGACCCACCATATCCAACTTGTAATAATCCCGCCCCACTAGTCGGTATAATGCCTAACCCGCCAGGAAAATTAGCTTGCGTGGTAGCACCATCAACACCACTACCGCCTTGCGCCAACGGCAACGGACTTGTTAGGTGAGTACTAACCACCGTAGGGTCGGCGGTAGTGCCGCCAATATCACCAGCGGGTGGCGATATCCCGCCTCCGGGTCCTGAATAATCTCCCATGATAGAATCTCCTTCTATGAATCCAAACTCATTTATAGGCCAGGCCCTCCCTTACGCTGAGTTAGCTGCGAGCAAGACTGGCCTCTATATAAGTCTAATACTAGCGCAATGGATAGATGAGACAGGGTGGGGGGGACCAGACTGGTATGTCAGGTGTAATCCGGGCAATATCTCTGAAAATGGGCTGACCATCGTCTACCCGTCATTTGAGGCCGGGGTGAAAGCCTATATCAACCTAATCAATAATCAATATCCTAATTTGCGCACAGGAGCAACCCCCCAGGCTCAAGCAATACGGCTAGGCGCAAGCAACTGGGCCTCCTCACACTACGATATAACCGGCGGAGGGGTAGGATCAGATCTTATAAATATAATCAATACCTACAACCTAGAAAGGTTCGATTCAATGAGCACAACCCCTAATTACAACGATAGGCAATTCGTAGCCCTGGCCCCGACTCCCACAGGTAAGGGGTACTGGATCCTAGACTCATATGGCGAGGTGTACTCCTTCGGGGATGCTGAATACTTCGGCGGTCTGACACCAGAGGGCCAGCAGGTAGGAACTCCTCAAGCCTAAATCTAAGCGGGGTGGAGCAGCGGTAGCTCGCCAGGCCCATATCCTGGAGGTCGAGGGTTCGATCCCCTCCCCCGCCACTTAGGGGATGTCATAGGAGACGGTCACCCATACATTTGCGTCGGCGACTACTCCAAGACCGGGGGGAAGCGTCAAATAAAGCCCCTTACCGCCCGGCAGCATGAACCCACTCCCCCACCGCCTGGTGGTGCTTGAGAATCTGATTCCGTTGTAATTACCTCCGGGGAAGTTAGCCACCATCGGGATACTGACGGAGGCAGCTAATATCGCAATAGTCCCCTGGGGTTCCGTGTAGCTGGAATCTCCCTCCGGCAGCCTCTCCTGGGATAACCAGCCGATCATCGCCCCCGCCACAACTTCGGTCGCTCTGGGGTTCCCCCCTCCCTCGGCCATTCCCCAACTGTCAAGGGACCAGAGCCGGATCGAGGCATTAGTCGGAGGGCTTATAAGTTCCACGACGGTCGACGGACCCACCCCGTTACCAGTGGCGACCGAACTAACGATCGTGAGGGGTTGCTGAGGTGTGCCGGTGCCATAACTGCCAGCCGGTGCAGCGACTACAAGGCTAGGGGATGTCGTAGGTCACCACCGAATGACTGGCCCCGTTGGTGGGCACCGTCAGGCTACACGTGGCCTGAGTCGAGGTAAACAGTCCATAGTTAGGAGGGATGACCATTCCCCCCAGGTCCACAAACTGGGAATCGGCGGCATAAAGGGAGAACTCATCTCCTGATGTAGCCATCTCAAAAGCTGACGCCATGCAGCTCGTTATAAGGGTTGTCTCGGGGTATAAGTACTCCTCGGTTTCTGCTGAGGGAGGAATCGATTTAGCAATCCACAATATAGCTCGGACGAATGTTGAAATCGTAGAGGTAGACGGAGCGCTCGATGTGCTCGTATATCCGATAACCGAGATCTCTGCGGACCATAGACGATACGAAGATCCCTGAGGAGGGATGACCGGATAAATAGTGCCGATGGAATCCGGGGACGTAGAGATAACCGTGGGGTTGGGCCATGCCGGGTCGCTAGCGGTTGCAATCGTGAGGGGTTGCTGAGGTGTGCCGGTGCCATAACTGCCAGCCGGTGCAGCGACTACAAGCGAGCCAGCTCCGGAGGCGTCAGGAGCCATTCAGAGCACGGTTTAGGGTCGTCGAGTCTCCCACTGATAGGTTGGCACCGCTGTGGGCCTTCCCTACTGCATTACGGGCTGCATCGTTATTGTTGTATCGGTTCCGCTCGATCTTGACGTCTATTGTGGTCCCATCTGTTGAGTAGGCCCAAACGTCGGGGACTGAGTGCCAGTCCTCGGCTGCGCCAGCGACCAAGGGGAACCCATTCCCATGTTCGACCTGAGCGAGCTTGCCCACTACGCAAGAGTTACTGCCACTGTTTAGAATGGTCGCCTTACGACGGTTAGGATCTCTTGGCAGAACTCGGGCCGGGACCATAGCCGCTAGGATAAATGTCTCGGTTGCATAGTCCTGGGCTCCCTCCTCCATTGTGTGGGTGATGTGATGGACGATGTGGACATAGGCGGGGGTGACTGCCTGGATAGGCTTTACCAGATCCTCAACTTGAGTCTCCACCAGACCGGCGGCCTGGGCCTTGTCTGTGGCGGTTGCCTCCGTCGAGTACGTCAGGGGGGGAGATCCGTCGTTATTGAAGTGACTGTCAGGATAGGGTTGCTTAGGGTCACTGCTCCTCTGTCGTGGGAGTAGCCTTATCCCGGTAAAGTCGATTACGTTTCCTTGTTCATCAGTTGCCATTTCTAATGCTCCTTATGCTAATAGTGCCGCTCCGGCGGCCTCGGGTGCTACATCTGCTGCGACCGATGTCGCCTCTGCTCCGGCTTCGCCCGACCCGACCGCCTCGGACGGCCAGCCGGACTGCTTAGAACTCCTCCTCTTATTTACTGCTCCCTTGACCCGTCTAGCCTTCTCAGGCACCCCCTGCGCCCCCGTCACATAGAACTCTGCCGCCTGGACGGGTCCCTGGGCCTGGCGAGAATTAGACACGTCGGTAAAGACCATCCTCGCTCCAATAGCTATAAGGATTATCCCGACTAGGTTGATCGAGAAATTCACCCATGAGGCTGAGTTGAACACCGAGCTTACTGCTCCTGCCGTGGTCGTGACACCCTTCCATACCTGTGACAGGTCCCCCCCTACTCCGGGAATGTCGTGGAGTCCAAAGCCGGTATCAGTGGCAGTAGCTCCACTGCTGTATCCGGTATCGGTCGCTGCCGACCCTCCATTTAGATACTGGAGATAGGCCCCCGAGTCATAGGTGGACCACGCCGAGAGTCCCTGTGAGTTGTATCTACTGACCGCTGCCGATGCTGCCGCCTGTGGACTCTCGCTGTAGGGTACGGCGTCCTGTGGTGAATTGATGAAGTTGACTTGCCAGGGTCCGACAGATAGCTCCGGACCACCGCCAGCCGATCCATCCGGCCAGTACGCCAGGCCGGGATAGGACCCCGGCGGGAGAGTCCCATCAACGGCCTGGGCGACTTGAGACTGGCTAGGCATAGCGCCGCCGGACTCGGCTAGAGCAATTGCTGCCATGATCGGGGCGACGCTTGCATCTCCCCCCTCGGAAGTCCACAACTGTTGAAGCTGTGAGAAATCTAGTGAGGAGGTAGTGGTGGTGCTCACTGGCGGGCCTTGATCGCCTGACGATAGGTCTGAATTACCGCTTTTGCCGACTCCCGGATCTGGTGCATATGGTAGCCAGCTATCACCGTGGCGATTGCCAGGCGCCGCCCGAGCATCTTCATTAGCCCGCCGAGGCTGGAGGTGCTTGGCCTTGGACGGCGATCCCCGCTCCGAGTAGTG
>DAIDHF010000100.1 GCA_027452005.1 Acidimicrobiales bacterium | reverse complement strand
TTCAAGTAGTTGTATAGGTTGCGTATGTAGGCGCGTGTATTGGGAGGAAGAATCTTCGTTGAAAACTTATACTTATAACACCTGTTGATTACGTTGCCGGTTAACTTATTACATTTGGTGCAAGCATAGTAGGGGCTATGCGGGTGCTTTTCATCAGAGACAATCGGATAAAAGCACTGGTCAAAAGAACAAGGCGTCACGCCTGGGCTAAAAAAGCTGTTTGGCATAAGCCCGAAATAGTCAAGGAGCGTAGCAGGAGCTAATTCCCCATATAAATAAGGCTCCTGGTCAGGCCAGAGGGGGTCTGTGGTGAGCCAGCGGGAGAGGTCAGGGCGGTAGTCTCTGGCGCGGATGTAGTATCTTGGCGATCCTGCTTGACCGGAATCCAAATAGTAACCGTACGTGCCGACGAAGGTCCAGGGGCTTGGATTTGTTCCGGTGGAAGTTCTAGTTTCTCCATACGGCCAGTAATAGGCAGAAGAAGTTTGGGCTCCGGAGGAATTCGTAGTCTGGATCACCAAGCTCATGGTAGTGCCTAGTTTCTTTTTAGTGGTCATTCCTTTGACTTCTTGCCATGTCCCTCTGTCGCAGCAATTCGCCCCAAGAAACGTTTTGCCAGATGGTCCAAGTGGCGCATTGATACGTAGTAGTGAACTTTGAGCTTTGGACTCCCCAAATGTTTATATTCGTAATCTAGTTCTTGCCCTAGCGCAGTCTTAATGGCGCCCAGGAAGCACTTTGCCTCCAATTTAGCTTTTGGTGTTATTTCCGATGCATACTTACCATGATTTAAGTTATAGGTCATAAATCCAACCCACCATGTTAACGAGAACAGGCCAACCGCGAGTTTTTTATCTTTCCCGAGAGGAGCTCCGTAGGCCTCTTCGAACTTAATTGAAGTGACTGCCCTTAGGTACTCATCAAAATACGAAACGACCGTAAGGTAATGAAAGTTGACTTTCCCAAACTTGTTTCGAGGCTCAGAAGCAATATCGTATAGAGCTTGTTGGCATGTCACGCTTGGAATCAAAAAGACTTTGTCGTACCTGGTAGAATGAAACGGGTGAGCAAACGCACGTCGAAAAGTGATCTGATTGTTTGGGAGTGCTAACCATCGTGTCGCGGCATACATGACTTGACTCGAGCTGAATCTTCGCAGGGCAGCTAGGTTCCATATTCTAATTGGAGGGATATTCTCCCTTTTAGTCGCTGTCGCTAGGCAAAATTGGCTCGAATAAAAAACGATAGCTAGAATAGATATTGAGGCCATGTTTGAGGTCTTCAAATTTGGCTTTTTTTTCAGTGATGCGAACCTCATGGCTTTTTTCTCCTGCAACGAATATAGGCAGCAGTCCATTGTGAGTAGCATTTCGCCCACGATAGGCGGGGAGTTTTAGCCATGCACTCAAAATAGGTTTGATCGGCGCAAGCCTCGCAAGATATCTCGGTTTGGAACGGATTTGAATCGTCGCATGGAGGTCCCCCAGCGGAAAAAGGCGGTCTGCACTCATTAGGATACTTCTTGCAAAACAGCCATCCAAGTGCCTTTTCCTCCAAGTAGTCGGCCACGCAGTCCCTGAGACACTTCAGCAATTCGTCCCGTGGCTTTCCCACGCACTTACCAAGACACTTGATTTGTGCAACTGTCAACGGCAACTTTGCTCTAAAGGCAGGAGTGCTATTGAAATAGCCGTCGTCGCAGTCGACGCAACTGCCAGTGTGGCTTTTACAGTGATGGCAAGCATCTTTTGCGGATACGATAACGTCTGATCCTAGTAAGTGCCAAAAGCAGGCCCAAAATTCACTTTGCGGGGTCAATCCGCTTGGGTCGATTAGAACTATAGGTGAACCAACGGCATAACCTGAGCCTAGCTCTTTCGGCCAGAGGGGGTCGGTGGTGAGCCAGCGGGAGAGGTCGGGGCGGTAGTCTCTGGCGCGGATGTAGTATCTGGGTGGCGGGCCACTCGCCAGGCTGGGGTAGTCCAAATAGTAGCCCCAATTTCCAACAAAGTTCCAGGGGCTTGGATTGGTTCCGGTGCTTGTGCGGGTTTCCCCATACGACCAATAAGTCGCCGAAGACGTTTGGGTTCCGGAGGCGTTTGTCGTCTGGATCACAGAGCCCAAAGTATCAGGAACATATTCGGTCACCGTCCCACCTCGATTCTCTTCCACCAATTGCCCATTCACAGTTGCATACACCACGTCAATCGATCCGCCGGTTTCCTCCGCCAAATAATCCAACCCGTCCCAGATATAGGTTATTACGGATGAACTTACCCTTTTGGTTCTCCATTATCTGGCTTCCGCGCATCAATTTCACCGACTGAAGTATTGGTGCCCCTGGGTTGAGTTACTCGAAGCATGCAAACACTCCTAATCTCCTCGGGGCCACGAATTGATCGAGCTAGCAGGTCATTGTTCAATTGGTATCGAATAGCTTGGAATGAAGCTTCCGTTAACTAGCTTGGAAACAAAAATTGCGTTGCTACCAACTTGAAAAGTGAAAAATAACAGGTCCCCCTGTGGGTCATACCCAAACTTAATTACTCTTCCATGCACCGGTGCGCTCCAAAGTCGCTTCCCACTGGCAATGTCTGTCGCGATAGCTGTCTGATCAAAAGCCATAGGTTTTACTAGACATACCACCGAGTTTTGGTCTGGCGAAATACATGCCCCACCAACTATAGGAAGAGTGGCCAACAATCGGACCGAATGTGAAGCTGTATTTACCAAGAGTAGCCTTGAAGAACTGGGACCTTCGGCGGCAGGGTAAGGGAGTAAGAAGCCACTTCCAGAGATATCGTAGAATTGCCCTTGCCGAGTGCTTCGGACTAACTCAGTAACTCGTCCGTCGGTGCCCAGCAATCTAATACTTGCATTCCCCCAAGGCTGCCCTGCAAACGCTCCTTTGTATTCATCGCTGAACTCAAAAGCATATCCATTCGAGACCTTTACAAATGACTGACGCATCGTTTCCGAATTCGGAAAGAGGGCCGTAGGCGGTCCGCCCGCCGTGACTAAGAATGGCTGAATGGTTGCTCTGCCATCTGGTGTGTCGGTTCGTGCTTCAAGTAGGTACCCATCGTCGTACGGCTGACCCCCAACGCATAGTAGTGGAACATTGTGGACTTGGCTGGTGGTCATTGTTCCAGGGTTAAACCAGTACATTACTGTTCGTTTCCCATGCGGAGCCAGAACAAGGATCCTACCATCGGGTGCTAAGAATAAGCTCGGGTCGTCCTGTTGAATTGGTCCGGTTGGATACAAAAAGCTCGTGACAGAGAGTATTATTGCCGTTGCAGTTGCCGTCAAAATCCACCCATAGGGCTTATTCATAGTGATCTCCATGGATTTCCAAAGACCGGGCTACAAGCGTACACCGCGAATGTGGCTTTGGCCCGCCAACACTGAAAGTCCCATCCACAACTCGCGTGAATAAGACAATTGCACAAGTCCTGTGTGCAATTTCGGCAGTTTAAGTTAAAGACCTGATTAAAAGCGGTGCAACCAAACATGGCGAAGCAATTATCGTGGTTCGCACAGCACTGATCGACCTGATCAACACCCGGGCCAACCCCTGGCGTCGTCTGGGGTCCGCAGTACTTACCATATACCGGACTAATTTCCACTTTCGGCCAGGAGCCAGGACACCACCTTATGGAAACCGGAACTGGGTTCCAGTGACCTGGTGATGGTAGCGGCCATGGTAGCGGGCGGAAAGGGTTGGTAAAAATCGGGACCCTTATGCACCAGTCTCCGGTTGGATCGATCCAATTAAGGGGATCGGTGTACGCATACAGGTACTTTGGCTCCTTTGGCCATAGTGGATCGACGGTGAGCCAGCGGGAGAGATCGGGGCGGTAGTCTCTGGCGCGGATGTAGAATCTGGGCGATCCTGATTGACCGGAGTCCAAATAGTATCCCCAAGTTCCAACAAACTTCCATGGGCTGGGGTTAGATCCGGAAGACGTATTTATTTCACCATACGGCCAGTAAGTTGCTGAGGAAGTTTGACCGCCTGATGAATCTGTGGTTTGGATCACAGAGCCCAAGGTATCAGGAACGTATTCCGTTACCGTCCCCCCTCGATTCTCTTCCACCAATTGCCCATTCACAGTTGCATAAACCACATCCAAGCTTCCACCCGATTCCTCGGCTAAATAATGCACCCCATCCCAGATACATGTTGTAACGTTTGTTTGAGCGATTTTGGTTCGCCGAAATCCTTCTAAACTGGGTAATGCATCCCCCCAAACCGCTGGCAAATGATAGACCAGTCATCAGTCTCACCTAATCTGTTTTGAGAGCCGATCAATTTACCGGCACCCCTTTCGATGCCCTTTTCTGCAAACCTCTTTTTAGACAGCTTTTGACAACTTTGCAGGACAGGTGAAACCCTATTGGAAAGGAGACTGGCAGTAGAAATAGCATAACCGGATCAAACGGATAGACGAAGAAACCCGGGAAAGCGCCCCCATTATTTGATTTCATATACTGGGCATACCAAATTAAGACCAGTGCGGAAAGAACAGTACCTCCAACAGTACCAAAGAGCAAATAGAGGAAGCACTTTTTAATGATGTCACGCATACAATTCACCACATTTCGACTCACCCTTACTGAATCCTCCATTGGAGTGTAAGTGGCGCCGTGTCCGTTCGAACCGGAAAT
>DAIDHF010000099.1 GCA_027452005.1 Acidimicrobiales bacterium | reverse complement strand
GGAGGGCGGCTATGTGTCAGCTACGAGCGCTAATATTGTCGACTTTGGTAGCGCCGATGGATGCACAGCCAGTTACAACCCAGAGACGACTGATCAGGTTTGCTCGTATTATCCTTATCCAAACAACACAGTCCCAGATTGGACACAAAACGACTATGTACTCGTTTCGTGGGGTTGGACCCCTGCATTAGCGCTTCCTCAGATCTACTTCAACGGAAGCTCCGGTTGTCCGTACCCGACGTACCCTATCCAGGACATCCAGTGGGGGATGATTTCACTTAGGGGTGTCAATCTTAATAACGGAACAGGCCCGATCTATTTTTCTGGGCCACTGGGCACAAACGGCACATGCGAACCCCCAAATGGTGCATATATAGATCTTTGGAATGTGATCAACAACACACCCTCGACTGCTATGACACCCTATTACCTTGGGACAATGTCATGATTGCCACGACAAGAGGCTGCTCGTCTTGGTCGAAAACAGTAAGGTCAGCGGCTGCGAGATCGCAGAGGCGACTAGTGGTGTTGCTGCCCAAGAAGTATGAGAGTTCTAGGCTCTCTAAATAGGAAGACGGTGTAATATGCGGACATTTATCGGGCACAGTATTAGTGGTTTAAGAGCTCTCACAGGAATAGCCGTTGTATCGCTTGTCGTCGGGGGCTCAGTCATTGCCGTGACGGCGGTCTCTGATGCATCGCCAGCGGTAGCACCCGCTGTACCTCCATCTTCCCATCCAATCCCTAAGGTAACGTCATTGCCACCAGACTGTCCTAGTGGCCACCTTTATCAGCCCGGCGGACCACTTTGCATAGACGGCGTACGTATCAGACCAGCTCCTGTGGGGTGGCCAGCCAACAAGGCAGAGATCTTCTATGGAGAAGAAGAACTGGCAGCGACAGGAATTGGCAAACCAATTAGGGAGCCTTACGTGGCGCCCAATGCTCCTGGGATGATAAAAGAGCCAAACGGAACATATGCTCGGGTCAGCACAAATCTCCCTAGATCTGGCGAGATTTCTACCGCTCCGCCCGATAACAGAATTCTCCCAATTGTAGAAACTAGCATGTGGAACGGATGGTCAGGGAACGTCGTGGTTTTGGTTCAAGCTGGTACAGATATCGCAACAGGTGATGCCGCGGTACTGGTTACGACGCAGGTTGAGACGCAGGTGGTGACTCCCAACTCGGGGGTCTATGGGCCTGGCCCGTTTAATGGCGAAGTCTTCGTATCGCCTAAAGTAAATGGAGATCTCAAAGTAATCTCGGTATCTGGCAACATTGTGACATTGCAGCTCATGGGCACCGCTACGCAGTACCATTTCAACGTGGCTACCGATACCTTTGTGAGTTGAGGTAGGCAAAAGTTATCGTTCTGCAAAGCGTCAAGAAGCCGGCGTGCCTTGATAGATGATTTTCGGCATTAGCGCCCCCAGCGATTCTCAGACGCGGTAACTTGGAAAATCAGGCCTTGTTTTGTGGGGCGAAAGGATCTATGTCGATCACGAGTTGTCAGCCAGGGTTTTCATGACTGGCAGTCTGCTCGAGCGGCATGGGCAGCAGCAGCGTGTTGTTCCCAGCGCTCTTCGATGTGGCCGAAATGCCAGATTGATAGTGCAATGGCCCAGGTGACGATGAAGACGCCAACGATGAAGAATCCGGCATGGTTGATGTTGAAGTTGGCTGAAAGGCTCCAAATGCCTCCGGCGAGGTTCAGCTGGCTCTGGAGTACCGATAGCAGTTCAATGGTGCCAATGACGAACGCCACCGCTACGGATAGTCCGGTGATAGTGATGTTGTAGTAGACCTTGCGTACGACCCGCCAGCCCAGCTGTAGGCAAAATTCATGAACACCCCATCGGCGGTGTCGAGCAGGGACATTCCGGCGCCGAAGAGGATAGGAAGCGACAGGACCGCCCAGAACGGCAATCCGCCAACCATTGCGGATCCGGCTAGCACCAAGAGAGCTGCCTCGGTAGCGGTGTCGAATCCGAGACCAAAAAGAAACCCGATCGGGTACATCTTCCAAGGAAAGTCGACCCGGCGGGCCATTGGGCCGAAGAACCGGCTCATCATACCCCGAGAGTTGAGCTGACGCTCCATCTCGTCCTGATCGTAGACACCCCGGCGCATGCTGAGAAAGACTCGCACAATCAATACCAGGATGACGATGTTCAACATGGCAATGATGTAAAGGAACGAGCCCGAAACCAGAGTGCCGATCAACTCGGTGTAGTGGTGTACACCTGAGGTGGGATTTCTGGTGCTCTGGTTGAGTGCCCTGATCCCGAAGTTCAGCAGTATGGCCATTATGAAGACCACGGTCGAGTGACCGAGAGAGAAGAAGAATCCGACCGATAGAGGCCGTTTGCCTTCCGCCATGAGCTTGCGCGTGGTGTTGTCGATCGCAGAGATGTGGTCGGCATCGAAGGCGTGGCGATTACCGAGCGTGTAGGCGAGTACCCCGGTTCCAATCCCGAAGGTCGTTTTGGCGTCGATGTGATAGTGCCGGGCCGCCCCAAGGAACAAGATTGCGAAGCCAAGAACGTGAAGGAAAACGATGAACCCGACCATCATTCCAGCCCGGGTCCACTCCCTTCGCGACAGAGCATTTTGCATCCTTCGAAATCGGGAAAGTTGGTCTGTTAGCGCCGCTTCCGCCATTTTTATCCTCCATCTAATGGCGGAGGATAAAAGAGCTCGGTTCGGGGTCAGCTTCGACACCGAACGAACCGTCCATCCTCCGTGGACTGAATTCGCAGATGCCGAGTAGGCGACCGGACTTATCCCTCTCAAAGAGGGCATCACCGTTGCGGGACAGCGCCGGAATCTCACCGGACTTCGCTAAACGACACCACCCTGGACTAGCCAGAGCAACTCTAGAGTAGCAGCCTTGCATGCCATTTGTTTCCTGAAAAGCTCGGCGACCGACTCGTGTATCTCCAGCGTTCCCTTCAAGACTGGATTATCGTTCTGTTGAGCGTCTCAATCAGCGTGGTCCGCTTAACGTCGAAAGTCCGACAAATAGCAGCCTTTGACATTCCATTTTCCAAAGCTTTCAAAATCGCCTCGAGCTTCTCTGGCGAAATCGCAGTTGGACGTCCGCCAACTCTCCCCCGCTGACGCGCTGCGTCAAGGCCGGCTGTGACCCTCTCAGATATTAGAGCCCGCTCGTATTGGGCCAAGGCTCCAAAGACGTGGAAGAGGAGCTCTCCCGATGGGGTCCCAGTATCCATCCCCTCGGTCAGAGACCGAAAGGTCACGTCGTTCTCTTTCAAAGTATTGATGATTTCAATCAAGTGGGTAAGCGAGCGGCCAAGCCTGTCAAGTTTCCACACGACTAACGTGTCGCCAGCCTTTACAAAACTGAGCGCCTCTTTCAGCCCAGGGCGGTCGTCGCGGGTTCCAGAGGCCTTGTCTTCAAATAAATGCCGAGGGTCTACTCCAGCCCCAAGCAGAGCGTCTCTTTGTAAATCGGTGTTTTGACGGTCGGAATTCGACGATACCCGCATGTAGCCAATCAACATTGTCGGAAAACCCCTTCAAGATGGTTTCCGTATGCTACACCAACCCGACAGGGTTTATCGTATAAAAAACAGTGGTGTTTTAGACGTGTTCTTGGTGCGGGTCAAGGAGTGTCGGAAAACAAGTGTTAAGCGACATCTAGTTTGAACTGCATTATTTCACACGGACTGCGAACTGGATTGCGATATAGCTGAGAAGTAGCCACAGAGCGTGTTTACTTCCTCACTCAGCTTGATAAATATAGAATCCGTTATTAATATCACGGGGAACCGTTATTAATATCACGGGGAAGGGGGACAAAGCCATGAAAAAGGTCTTTCGGAAATGGCAAGTAATCGTTGCCTTCATATCAGTACTTGCTATAGCTGGTATCGCAGTGGTCTTTTCCACAGCCAGGCCTAGTCAACCACTGTCCAGTGTGAAGAAATTCAATTTGACAGACACTCTCTTGGCATCGTACTCGCAGACAACGCAATCCACCGCCAAATTAACCTATACGCAGACGGGGCCAGTGAGTATTACTGGAACTGGGGTCTATAATTTTACCGACAATACAGGTCAGATAAATTTTACGACTCAAGTCAATGGGCAATCCATCCAATCCTCATGGATTTTCGATGGAACGGTCGAATATGAGTCCACACCTCAATTGCCTGGGAAATGGCTGCGGGTGCCGTTGCCCAACGGCAATAATTTTGCACCGATGAGTCCTTTTGCGTTCTTAAACCCAGCGCCAGCGCGAACTATCCTTCAGCGTTTCGCTGGTAACGGAGTCACCGAGCAACGTTCGACCTTAGCAGGTACGCTCGCGACTGAGTATGTTGGCGATGTGGGACTGTCCCAACTCTCGACATCTACTCCACTCCCCCCACTCAACAAGCCCCTAACGATTAGGTTGTGGGTTGACAGCACAGGAGCGGCTCGCCAAATTCAGACGGCATTTACTCTCCCCTCCAACTCTTCTGCGCATGTTGCGGGTCCACAGGTGTCAACCATACAATTTTCGAATTTTGGTACGCCTGTCAACGTGTCGGCCCCGCCTTCCCAGGACGTTGTAGATCAACTCCCTCATTACTCGGGACCGCCGCCGCAAACACCGCCAACAACTGTTTCAGGAGCTTAGGTAAAGAGCGGGGGTAAAGGGGTGTTTAAACAGAGACTCATACGTTTGGCAGCAGCGCTAGGACTAGCGGCAATACCGGTCATGGCTGGGACTGTACTATTGCCTGCCCCTCCAGCCAGTGCACAAACATTATATGAATGTGATTATCAACTGTTTTATGCGGGGGATAATTTTGATTCAGGCAACTGGGGGCAAGATACCTGGATTTCGATATACAACGACACCGTTTGGCCCGACGCAGCTACGTTGTGGAACTACGGCTCATCGGGACAATTGGCTGGCCCGAGTCAAACTTTCGACTTGCCACCCTTCCAGTCAGCCAATCAACAGTTCTGGGCAATATTTTCCACTGAGCCGTACTATCAAAGCATGATCGTGTACGTCACTTCTCCGGGCGGTTCAGGGTTTGGATCGTATGCGATT
>DAIDHF010000098.1 GCA_027452005.1 Acidimicrobiales bacterium | reverse complement strand
AGTCGAGAAACGATCCAGAGCTGACAACTTGCGGGCATCTCACGAGTCCACAACCTACGTTCCTACCTAGCTGGGCGAAACATATGTCTTGTCAGGCTTGTGTGACTTCTCTGCCCAAGCCAATAGAAGAAGAGGATCTAACTTGCGATAGGTGCAGGGTGTATCCCAAACAAACTTACATTGCCATTGTCCGAGCAGGACAGTACACAGTATTGGGTGGCTTATGCGTGGAATGTCGGGAACAAGAACTTGAGGATTAGCAGATGAGCGTCGAAGAAAGGCACCTTATCACAGGTACATGGTTCATGATTTGCTGCGATGCATGTGGCGCTGTGCTATCTAAGCCGATGGGCACGGCTTGGAGTGTAAGAGAGAGGTCCCATGCGGTGCGTCACCTACAGGCTATTGGGTGGACAGATCATGGCTCTAACGGAGAAAAAGTGACCTGTTCGAGCTGCTGTCAACGGACATGAAAAACTGCATGGATGCGGACAATTAAATGCACGGACACGGTCACAAATATTGCATGGCTTTATCTGGTTCTAACAATCTCGAATATTTTGGTCAGAGAGCCAACTGAAGCTGATTTTCACCCTTGATTGATCACCTGATACCAAGAAAAGAAAGCCCCTTCCCGGCAAACTGGAGTTATCACAAACCAGACCGGAAAGAGGCTCCTAAATGAAGGATAGCAATCAATCAATGGAAATACTTGAAGCATACGATCTATTTGGTTCATACAACGAAGCAGCGAGAGCCGTTATGTGCTCGCCGAACACAGTGAAGTCCCTAGTAGTAAAAAGAAAGAATGGAATCCTTTCAAATCGCGGAAGAAATGTTGGACACCCGACCAAGCTAACAGATGTACATAAGGCTCTCATTTCAGAGCTAGTCGAGAAATCAGAAGCTCAAATACGAGCTAATGTTGTTCACCAGCGACTATTACCACTTGGTTACTGTGGAGATGAACGCAGCACGAGACGGGCTGTCGCTCGATTCAAAACCAAATGGAAGCTGGCTAACCAAAGGGTATTTTGGCCGTGGATTCCAGAGCCATCCAAGTGGGCTCAGTACGACTTTTCAGATGGTCCAGCCGTAAATGGAACAAAGACTACTTTGTTCCATTACTACCTGCCGTTCTCCCGGTTTCGCATGACACAACGAATCGAAGACCAGTCGCTCCCAAACGTGTTTATGGCTTTAGATGCCTGCTTTAGGGAGACTGGGGGATGTCCGAGCCATCTACTTACCGACAATGCCAAGACTGCTACCCAGCGTCACATAGCCCGCGTGGCCGTCATCAACCAAGCTATGGCTAAGTTTGCTTCCCATTATGGATTTTCGCTAAAGACCTGCGTCCCTTACGATCCGGCTTCGAAAGGCGGGGTCGAAGCTCACGTACGAGTAGCCAAGGAGCATCTCTGTCCCAGAGAGACCAACCTCGTTACCAGCTACGCCACCACACAAGAGCTAGATCGAGCCATCGATAAATTCAACCGAGAGATCAACGCCCGGGTCCATGGCACAACCGGTTTGATCCCTAGTCTTCAACTTGCCGTTGAGCAAAAGGGATTATCCCCGGTCCCAACAAGCCCCTACTTGGTAGCTTTCGGAGTGATGCGCAAGGTGGAGCCCAAGATGCCCATAGTGCGGTTTCAAAATACCGGATACTCTGTACCAGCTGAGAGCCGGGGAGCAGTTGTCTATGTGAGGGTGGAAAAAGGCCAGGTGATCATTGTCACCAAGAAAGGTGGTCGTATTGAAGAGATTGCCCGACACCAAATGGGCACACCGCACAGCTTTGTGATATCACCAGAGCACAAATCGCCGGATCATCCCGTCGGCCCGGTAGCAAGAAGGCCGGTTCCAACCAATGAAGTCGAGAAAAAGTTCATGGGGATATCAGAAAAGGCCATCACTTGGCTTGAGCGGGCTGCATCAGCTGGAGAACCCTCCATTGAAAAGTCGATCCTCATTTTGGCAATGAAAGCAGATAGACGTAGCGCTGCTTTGGTCATCGAGAGATCGCTGCGTCTAGGGGACTTTCGAGCTTCGACCATAACAGCACTTGTTCGTAGGCAAAGTCATGAACAGATTTCATCCGAAAGATCCCCAAAGAGCTACGGGGGTTCGACTTCATCCTGGTTAGCACTTACGGGGGTATCATAATGTCGACCGAGATTGCCGCATCTGAGATTGAAGAGATGACCAAACGCCTTCGGCTTCCCCACATAAGACGAGGATTTTTGGATCTCGCTCTCAGTGCCAGAGCCCAGAGATGGGATCCGATGGAGCTTATCCGAGTGCTACTCGAGTCAGAGATCCAAGGAAGAAATGCCTCAACACTTCTTGTTCGCAGGGCAGCTGCTAATCTGCCAGGAAACCGCAGCCTTAGCGGTTTCGATCATTCGCTAACGTCGGTGCCAACTCAAGTGATAAATGGACTTTCCAACCTGGAGTGGATAAAGCTCAAAGAGAATCTTGTGATTGTGGGACCACCGGGAACCGGTAAAAGCTTTCTGGCTGAAGCTCTGGCGTCAGAGGCTATAGAAGCCGGAATGAGAGTTGTCTGGTTCGAGGCCGAATCACTCTTTAACTACATCGCCCTGGCCAAAGAGACCAACAACTTGAAAGGAGCAATTCTTCGCCTTCAAAGGCTCGATCTAGTAGCAATTGACGACCTAGGAATCTTACCTATTAGCCCAGTCGAGTCAGAAGCACTTTACCGGGTGATAAACGCCTGCTATGAGGTCACATCGGTGATTGTCACATCGAATTTTCCACTCGGTGCATTTGACGAGATAATCGAGCCGAAATCCCTCGCTAGTGCACTTGTGGATAGGCTCGCACACCATGCGCATCTAATTGAAACCAAGGGAGACTCAATTCGTCTAACCCAAGCCTTATCAGGAATGGGGGTGAGGCCGCTCTAAATTCACAGCAACAATAGATGAATCTCGATCAATCACCGGTGATAAAACGCATCCCCCTAATGATTTTGCCGTGCAATAATTCTGTCCGTCAGCGTGCAATTTTCTTGTCCGCCAGCGCGCAGGTTTAAATGTCCATTGACAATCAGTGAGAAATACATCGGTTAGTCCACCAAAGTAGAAAAAGGCATTGATCAGACAAGTTATAAGACCGTATATATCGGCACTCAGTGCAAATTCCAGATAACTCCTGCGACTTCGTCCTAGTGTCACATATAGTCCGGGAATATGTCTTTTTGTTCCTCTAGAATCGACATAGCTAAATATTCCCCAATCGAACTGAGATTGTTTACCTGGTTGGGTTTCATAACGCCTGATAGCTACCTGTTTTGGCTTTGCCGGTGGTCTGATACTTCTGACTTATGTTCTCAAGATGCTTTCTTTACCGGTGTAACCCAGTGGAACAATTCTTGACATGATTGCCGGAACGCTCAGAAGTCCTTCAGATACAAGTCGATCGACTTCAGCTTTATAGGGATCGAGTTTTGAGTTTCGTTGTGGCTTTGTCTCGATCGGTTTAGAACTTGCTCCATCTCTTAGATATTTACGTACGGTGTTTCTTGAATGTCCAGTTTCTCGGGCAATTTCTCGGTAACTGAGACCTTGTTGCTTCAAATCAAATATGTTCATAAGTGGCCTACCCTCCAGCATGTAAAACTCCTTCGTGAAATTGGATAATTCACTCAAGAGTATTGTCTGTTGGGTGGGTCAATTTTTATCGCTGGAAGTGGGTCAATTTAATTCCGCTGTTTACACTAACAACAGTCCTTGTGCCACAAATTGTGGAACTTTGAGCTACTGAGTCTCAAACACCTGTAGTGACACTGGGAGCGTACGAGGGCTTATCGGACTATAAGGCTTCCAACGACATCCGCTATCAAGACGAATCCTGCTGCCGCAGCTATGATTGGAACTCCCAGGCGAGACTGGCGACGTTCCTCCCGAAGTAAAAGCAATGCTTGGCGGATGAGAGTGTATGCAGCGACAGCGGCAACGAAGAGTGTTCCATGGTGGGGGCTAGATAGCAGAACTGTGGCAAGTGCGATTATTCCGATCATGAAGGCTAGGAATGATTCCATCAGCTGGGTCGGTACCCGACGTGCTCCAATGCTACGATTGGAGGACCATATGGCCCATCTTGACCGTGTTGGTTTGCCTGCACAGCAGCCGGTGAAGAAGCAGCCTATTCGACCAGTTGCCAGCCCAAACATAAGGCCAGGGGTAGTCGTGTCAAGGAACGTGCCGACCGGCATGTTCCACGCGGTAAGCAGAGGCAGCGCGACCAAAGTTATGCCAGTAACCATGCCTTGAATACCCCATCCTTCGCGACGGCCATCGTTCCGATGGATGATTATAAACCATACTTTCGCTCCAATTGCCCCACCGAGGACGGATAGAATAGAGACTGTAAGAACATGACTGAGCTGTAGTCCTTGCGTTGAGATTACCCATGACTGGGTGAGTAAGGCCAGTAAGATCCCTAAAAAGACGCAGGCTGCCCAACTTCCAAGGATCACGGCGGGGGTGGGCACAAGCGGTGCGATCCGAGTACTTACGATGCCGCTGTCCGTGGCTTGAGTCACTCTCCAGCGGAGCCAGGACCAACGGGCCAGATAGACCGGGAGGGTCGTCCCTCTACCCACTACAGTGTTTTCCGAGCTGATACTATTTGCGTTGGGCGTGTGCATGGCGATCATTGTTGCGTCGACGCTCCACTGGCCCGCATTGATGTCTCGGATTTTTGTGGTAACGGCGATAGGCCCGCTTCCCCCTACGATGCCATGAATGGTCTGGTCATGAATAAAATGATCTCCTGATCGGAACGGCGGACCTTTACCTAGCCGTCGGCCTGTGAAGCGTAAAGTCACCGACCGAGTGACTGGCTCGGGACCTGGGTCAAACCAGCACGTAATTCCCACTACATTAGGGGCGATGCGATCGACATAAGTCTCCATTATCTCAGTTACACCTGTGGCTTCCGGGGTAATGGCTGATGGCAACGAAGTAGTCGGCGATTGGGAAGACACCGGAGTCAGCATTGGCTCGTTGGACCTGAGCGAAGAGGATATGTCCTCGGGCACATTCAACTGGTACGTCTCTCGGG
>DAIDHF010000097.1 GCA_027452005.1 Acidimicrobiales bacterium | reverse complement strand
GGGTAACTGACTGGACCAAGACTGCCGGATAGGACGTGTTGAGCCAGTGCGCCTGGATACACGTAACCCCAATGGAACCCCCGGCGACCGTGCCGTTGCTAACGATCTGCTCTCCATCTTTTATTATGACCGGGGTCGGTGTCACTACTAATACCGAACCCATGGAGCCAAACTTGAAAGCCCTGGTCACCAAGCCTTGAACCTGGTTTTGAGAGTTTAGGATCACAGCCCCCAACATGGGGTCGACAGATGTCGTTGACAGCTCAGTGGCAACAAAAGCACTACCGTCAGGCATTTGGGTTACCTCATTTGTTGAAAGTACAGCCCCAGTTGAACTGACCGCCTGGGATTCGTCTTGGCTGGAAAAGTACTCGACTTTATAGTGTTGACCAACCTGGGCCTCATATTGAACCGGTAAGACGCCTTTTAATGAGTTGCGTGGTGCGTTATTCATTCGCACGACCGCAATTCCTGAGAGCGGGTCGACTCCAATCACGGTGGCCGGTTCGTAGATACTTTTAGTCCCACTGTTAGTAAGCTGAATTTGGAGCCGGCTTGTTGTCGGTCCAACTAGCTGATCGGCTGTAACGAGATCGCCGTCGGGGTCGATCGCAATGGCACTTCCAACAGACGGGACATCGGATCCAGGGGCTATTACCTTGTAGATCTCCTGAGTGCCGGTGTCCGGGCGCGACATGGTTGTAAACCGAAATTTATATCTCTTGGAAGTAGACGTCGTGGAGGTCTTGCCATGATGAGCCACGTAATCTCTTTGGATCGGGACACTGCCTAGAACTAATACTGCAAACAAAATGGTCAAGATTGTCGACCCTCCAATTAACACTGGAATAACTCTCGATGTGGTTGTTCTCACGGTTGGACTGGTTTGCGCCAATTTGGCCGATCTTAGGGGCTCGCTTCCTAGTTCTGAGGGGTGGACCCAATCGGCCAGGTATTGGCGACGCAACTCCAAAAATTCTCTATATGATAGACGTTCTGTCGGTTCATCTAGGTCACCGTTTTCAATCAACTCCTCAAAGTTGTCGTCCGGTAGTCCGTCTCCAAAAGTTTCATCCACTCTGAGGAATAAGATAGCGCCTAAAAGTGTCAAATTGCCGTCGCCCGCCTCGGAGGCTTGTCCAGACTGCCTAATTCCCCAGTGAATGGGTCTTAGTCTAAATACCCTTGAGGAGTTACCTTTACCAATTGGGACAATCTGGATCAAGGTGCGCGAGGTCCACAAAACCGATACATTAGCTAGCAAGGATATGCGAGAGACCCCCGTCCACTTGGGCGGGGCGATATCACGTACAGAGGTTTGGACTTCTAAAGATTGAACTCAAGATGAACTTCAAAGAAAGAGCCAGGGTAACCGTAAAAGTAGCCGTCCATCAGGGTTCAGGGCAGGCCTAGGTCAAGTGCCCCGAGATCTGGCCATCGACCTTGGAACGGCCAACACTCTGGTATACGCCCGTGGACGAGGAATCGTTCTAAACGAGCCAACGGTGATCGCCCTCAACACCCAGACCCATGAGGTCTTAGCAGTAGGTCACGATGCCTGGCAGATGATCGGGCGCACCCCGGGTAACATCATGGCGGCCAGGCCTCTCCGCAAGGGGGCCATTACTGACTTTGATATAACCGAGCGAATGATCCGACTCTTACTTCAAAGGGTGGGCGTTTCTCGCCTGAACAGACCCAAAGTTCTCATCTGTGTTCCCTCGGCCATTACGGCCGTTGAGCGGAGGGCCGTTCAAGAGGCCACCAGGCATGCCGGAGCATCTGAGGTCTACCTTATTGAGCAGCCAATGGCGGCAGCTATTGGCGCTGGCTTACCAATACATGAACCGGTCGGGAATATGGTCGTGGATATCGGAGGCGGGACGACCGAGACTGCCGTTATCTCTCTTGGTGGGATTGTGGCCATTGAACCGGTACGAGTTGGTAGTTTTGACATTGACTACTCAATTCAGAACTACGTACGTCGGGAGTACGGAATTGCCGTTGGAGAGAGAACTGCAGAAGAGATAAAAATTGCGGTTGGATCAGCCTACGCTGTCAACGACGACGTAAAGGCAGAGGTGAGAGGGAGAGACGTAACAACCGGGCTTCCCAAGACCGTTATCTTGGCCCCGGCAGAGATACGAGAAGCCATTGCCGAACCGGTTGCTAGTATGGTTGATTCGGTTGTCAAGTGTCTAGGTAATGCCCCCCCAGAACTGTCGCATGATCTAATAAACGAGGGAATATACATGGTCGGTGGAGGGTCGCTGTTGCAAGGTTTTGCTGAGAGACTTGTGAAAGAGACCGAGTTGACCGTCCATATGGTCAACGCCCCCCTAGAGAGCGTTGTACTAGGTGCCGGCCAGTGCCTGGAATCTTTTGACAAGCTTAAAGACACGTTTATGAGGTCAGAGCGCTAGAAGCCCTATTGCTCGCATGGGTTAATGCCAACAAATGGTATCTAGGCTGGGTGCTTTTGTGGGATGGGTGGACTGGGTTAGGATCTAAGTGGGTTTTCTATTTATAAGACACCCAAGTTCAAGAGCTTTGAAACACTAATCATGCACACGCAAAGTACAATCTCGTGACCACGCGCAAACATACTTGGCCAGTAGGCCTGAAGTACAATTTATCCCAAACTGGACCGACGACTAGCCTAGGACTACGGGCCCAACAGCTCGTTCGATGGACGATTTCACTTATTATTCTGTCGGGAACTTTTATCCCGATTGGTACGCTCATTGGAGCTTCGCGGGCCGCGGCCGACCCCACTGTTGCCTCAGATCAGGCCCAAGTACAACAGATAACGGCGGCAATAAATGCGGACAACCAGAAGCTCAACGGACTAGACGAGTCATATAACGAGGCCCAGATAAAGGTTGCCCAAGACACCACCCAGGTCAATCAGGCCAAGGCCCAGTTACAGGTGTCTCAAAAGCAAGAGTCGTCGACGTTGTCAACCCTTAGGCGGGAGGCCGTTAGCGCGTATATCCAAGGTGGCCACCTGGCCTCGTTGGCTGCCCTGGTAGATGGAACTGGTAACAACATGGCGGTTCGGGGTTACTATGTCAACCAGGCCACCGATAACGCCCAGCAGACGATCAATCAGCTAAAAAATCAGCAACAGGAGATCTCGCGTCAACAAGCCGTGGTACAGGCCGCTTTGAACGTTGACCGACAAGATCTTTCTCAGGTTGCCGCTGACCGACAGGCAGCCGAGTCGACCATCAGCAATGAGACCGCCCAGCGTAATCAGATCCAGGGGAATCTTTTGACGATATACCGTCAAGAACAGGCCGCAGCCGCCGCCGCAGCCGTCGCCGCAGCCAACCAAGCAGCAGCTAAGTCTGCCTCGCAGCCTCCCATAGTTGTTAGTGGCCCGGTACCGCCCCCAAACCAACGTGCCGGAGTTGCCGTACAGGCTGCTCTCAGCCAGCAGGGCAAACCCTATATTTGGGGCGGAGCTGGTCCAAATGGTTATGACTGTTCAGGCCTGGTTATGTTCGCCTGGGGACAAGCCGGGGTAGGCCTAGCTCACGGGTCTATCGCCCAGTATTATGAGACCACCAGGATTAGCCAGAGCCAACTTGAGCCAGGTGACCTGGTATTTTAC
Source organism: Acidimicrobiales bacterium (assembly GCA_027452005.1). Taxonomy (GTDB): domain Bacteria; phylum Actinomycetota; class Acidimicrobiia; order Acidimicrobiales; family JAKAVM01; genus JAKAVM01. Next base: position 2,088 of record DAIDHF010000097.1, on the reverse strand, counting down.
TCTCCACCCGGTGACCCGCCCTTGGGGCACGTGGCCATGTATATCGGGGCTGGCCAGGTTGTTGAGGCCAACACGCAGGGGACCAACGTGGGAGTATTTAACATGTACTACGTGGGTGATCCAGTGGGCTATGGGCGGGTAAGCTGATCTAACCTGTGCAAAAACTTGTGGTTACCTATTGAGCGAGGATTCTCAGGACTCTAGCGTTGAGCCAGTAGAAGGGGTTCACACCGATAGATCCCGTCGCCGAGTTCCTATTTCAATCAAGGTCGTAGTTGGACTGGTCGTTTTATTCCTTGTGGTCTGGGCTGGGGCCGGGATCTATCTGCACTATAACCCTTACTACGCAATATCGCCCGGAGATGCAATTTCAGTCTCAAGGCTTATCTCGGTACCTCAGACAAAGCAGCACCCAATCCGAGGCAAGATACTCTTGACAGACGTGTTGCTGGGTCAGGTTTCTGCGTCACAACTCCCGGCCGATCTAACCAACAAGTACGTGGACTTGCTACCGTCAAGTCAGGTGCTCGGGCCGTCTATCTCTCCGTCACAACTACAAGAAATTAGTGACCTCCAGATGTCTCAGTCTCAGGATGAGGCCAAGATTGCGGCCTTGAGCCACCTTGGGATACGTACCCCGGTTACAAGTTCCGGGGCTCTTGTGGTGGGGATCATCCACGGATTGGGAGCGTCACCTAACCTGAAACCCGACGACGTAATTACGGCAGTAGACGGGATCAGTGTATCGGGGCCAGATCAACTAGAGCATGACATATCAACAAGAAAACCAGGGACGAAGGTTGTTTTGACGGTCAAACAGGGGATCGATGGCACACCCAGACAAGTTGCCGTGACACTTGTGGCCGGGCAGGTCTCCAACAAGACGGTTACTTTGATCGGGGTCGAGGTATATCCCGATCCAGTCCAAACCTTTAGTCTACCGTTTCCAATTTCAGTGAACTCCGATCAGATTGGAGGTCCGTCCGCCGGGGTAGCTTTCACCTTGGGAATCATCAATGCGCTCTCGACGGGAAATATAACTGGGGGAAAGGTAGTAGCTGCGACTGGCACCATCGACGCGGCTGGCAATATAGGGCCAATTGGGGGGTTGCCACAAAAGACCGTAGCGGTTAGAAGGGCCGGAGCCACGGTGTTTTTTGTCCCCGTTGGTGAGTCAAAGAGCGATTACGCAAATGCCGCCAAGTTTTCCGAGGGTAAGGTCAAGATAGTCAGGGTGTCTACTCTGGGCCAGATTCTTGGGTACTTGGCAAACTCAGGTGGAAACCTTTCGGGGGTCTCGATAAATGCTACCGAGCACTTTGTAGGATCCTCCTCTCAAGTGGGGGCCAGTTAGGCTTATCCAGGAGTTTTGGAGGCCAGGGGCGTCTTACTTGAGCCCGGCCAAGTTTATTTGGTCGTTACTAGCTTTGCTAAGCGCCTAAGACCTAGTCTTTTCGGAAAGAATATGGGGTAAAGTGTTACAAAGCATTACTCAGGCTAAACCTAGTAGAAACTAACGATGACTGGCCCAGGGATACAACCTAGCAATATAGCCAACAGAACATTCTCGATTTCGCGGCGGGGCTTTGAGCTTGAAGAGGTCCGGGGATTTTTGCGCGAGGTTGCCCAGTATGTAGAGGCCCTAGAAAGTCGCCTGAGAGAGAGTGAGATCAAACAGAGGCAACTAGAGCAAGCCAACGAGTCCCTGGGAAGCCAGGTTGCGAGGTTTGGTGACGAGGAGTTTCTAGCGGACACCCTGGGTAAGGAGACCTCAAAGATTCTTCAGGCCGCACACCACGCCGCCGCTCAGGCCCAGGAGAAGTCCGAACTAGTTGGCAAGAAGATTCTCCGGCACGCTCAGATCAAGGCCCGGGAGATTATTGACTCAGCAACCAATCAGGCCCAGGAGCGAAGTTCTGAACTGTCCCGGTTGATTCAAGAGCAACTAGATCAAGCCCAGGCCCGCATTGACGCTCAGATCTCAGGCGCCCTAGCCCAAGAGGCGGCGGTGATTAATCGTTCCAAACACCAGGGTCGTGAGATCCTTCGAAAGACCAACCAGGTTCGCACAGAGATTTTGGCGGACCT
>DAIDHF010000096.1 GCA_027452005.1 Acidimicrobiales bacterium | reverse complement strand
CCGTACCCACGACGGCCACCCTCTTGTGGGTAAGGTCGTAGGAGTGATCCCAGCTAGCCGAGTGAAAGGTCTTACCCAAAAACTTCTCAATTCCAGACAGTTGAGGAATTGAAGGCTCAGAGAGAGCCCCGGTTGCGAGCACTAAAAATTTAGCCTCAAGGGTCCCTTGTGAAGTAGACAGGGTCCACAGGCAATCAGCCTCGTTCCATTCAACCAGACTCACCTGGCATTCAAATCGGGTCTTGTCTAACACCCCTTGATCTTTTGCACACCTAACCAGGTACTCTTGAATCTCTGGCTGTGGAGAGAAAGATCGTGACCAACTTGAATTTGGAATTCCGGCAAAGGAGTACAGATGCGAGGGCACGTCACACGCCGCCCCGGGGTAGGTGTTGTCTCTCCAGGTCCCACCCACTTGGTTCGACTTTTCGAGGACCACGAAATTAGTTTCGCCAGCACTCAGGAGCTTGGTGGCCATCCCGATCCCAGCAAACCCAGAACCAACTATGGCAATTTTATATCGCGATCTGGTCATCTAATTAGTCACCCCAGATCCCGTGGATCTTCCACAGGACCTCGGCGGCTGGCCCCATTAGACCCAGTTCACAGAACAACTTACGGGTTCGCTGGAGGCAATCTCGTAACATGGCCCGACTTTGCGGGCTACGAGCTAACCGGCGGTACTCCAAAAACCCCATCTTGGTGTGTTTTCTCAAGTCGGAGGCCGGAAAGATCATTATACGAGCCATAATACCCAAGACAAACGGAGCAACAAGGGAAACTATCATCCTTTGCCCACGAGACGCCTTGGGAACATGTGACTCTAGGTAGTGACGGGCAAAAGACAGGTGACGGGCCTCTTCGGTGACGTGAATACGCATAATCCTTTCGAGCAGTGGATGCTTGAGACCCGCCTTTAGAAGGCTCTTTTGAAGATGGTCTGCAGGCTCTTCTCCTCCGAGTACAAACACAAAAAATAGTACCGGGTTGGCCTTGGCTACTCGTTCGATTATGAGTTCGGCTACAAATCGATACCGCCAGGCCATCCCACGAACCGGCAAACCGGATCGATTGACATACTCTTGGAACATCAAGGTGTGTTGTGACTCTTCAATGATCTCGTGGTGAACATACCGGAAGGTCTCTGATCCATTTTTCTCCCGAAAGGCTATTGCAAGAAGTCCCCTTTGGAGAAGATTTTCAAAGTGCCACCCGGTCTTGAGACATGACGAGTAACGGTATAGGCAGTACTGAGCCTTGGCCTCGGTGGAGAGGTTTTCAAACCACTCCGACTGGGTAAAGGGATCGACGCTACTCTCAATCAACCTTGGGTCACCGGGTTCAATCTGGAACTCCGGATCCTCCCAGGAGACGTCAAGGTAGGCATCAAAGTGCTTGTCCACCGACAGCTTGTTCAACCTGGCCAACATCTTGGAGTAACTCCCAAAAGATTCCGTGAATTTAGAATCTTGAATGTGTGCAACGCTCACTGACCCTTACCACCTTATCTATTACTAGTCCGCAACCCACACGGTTACCGTCGAACAAATTACCTGGTAGTGCCCTCAAGGGTACACTCCTTTAGGCCGCTATTGACCTTTAGTCAATATAATAGCTCACTATTGACCTTTAGTCAATAGATTTTTAGAATATACTTGGCTGTCATGGCTACAGATCTCACCCTGGACGCGTCCAGGCCCTCCTTTGGGGTTGATCTGACAAGCGCGCCCGGTGAGGATACCGGTTCGCCGATCCCTCTAGGAGCTGGAAAGACAGCCCGGAGAATGGACGCCGAGGGACGACTGGCCCAGTTGACTCGGGTCGGGGTTGACCTGGCCAAGACGGTTCCTTTACTAGAGATCACGGCTGAACATGTAGCCAGCCAGGCTGGAGTATCAAAAGCCCTTGTATTTCACTACTTTCCAACTCAACGAGATCTTCAGGCGGCCGTGTTGAAGGCGGCGGTTGTGGACATGGTCGGGCTCCTCGACCCCGATCCGAGCTTGCCAATAGAAACCAGGCTCTCGGAGGGGATTGTGGCCTTTATCTCTTTTATCGAGCAACAGCCCATGAGCTACCTGTCGCTCGCCAGGGGGACCGGATCGATCCCGCAACTCCAGGAGATCTTTGAGGAGACCCGTGAGATGGTCATGAGGGTGATCCGCCAGGCCCTGGGCATTGATGAGATGCCTCCTGCGTTGGTAATCGCGGTGAGAGGTTGGATCGCCATGGTGGAAGAGACCGTACTCAACTGGCTGGACACCAAAAAACCTATCTCCCGAGAGTCTCTGGTTACTTACCTCCAGGTCGCCGCCTTGAAGTTACTTCCCGAGGCCATGCAAATTGCGGCTAACCAAGGTTAATCTTGACTACTGGCACTGTGGGCAGTACTAGTCCAAGATGAACAAGTCTGCAATTAGCCCGACTCGCCAGGAGGACTTTCCGGGGTGGTATCAAGAGGTTATTAAAGCCGCCGACTTGGCTGAGATGGCGCACGTGAGAGGTTGCATGGTCATCAAACCCTGGGGGTATGGGATTTGGGAGCGCATTCGGGACTTGTTGGATAAAGAGATCAAGGCCCGAGGACATGAGAACGCGTACTTCCCACTCTTTATACCACTCTCCTACATTCAAAAAGAGGCCGACCACGTTGAGGGGTTCGCCAAAGAGATGGCCGTGGTCACCCATCACCGACTAGAACAACGTGATGGCCACCTTGTGCCGGGGGGCGAGTTGGAAGAACCTATCGTTGTAAGACCTACCTCAGAGGCTATTATTGGGGCGTCGATGTCTCAATGGATTCAGTCCTACCGAGATCTCCCGTTGTTGCTCAACCAGTGGGCCAATGTCGTGCGGTGGGAGATGCGACCTCGGGTATTTCTTAGAACCTCAGAGTTCCTCTGGCAAGAGGGCCATACCGCCCACTCGACCCAACAAGAGGCCATGGACGAGACCATCGAGATGTTCGGGGTCTATGAGAGCTTTGCCCAAGAGGTCCTGTGCGTGCCGGTAGTCGCAGGTGAAAAGCCCCCCTCGGAACGCTTCCCCGGTGCTGACCGCTCGTTTTCTATCGAGGCCATGATGCAAGACGGCAAGGCCCTCCAGGCCGGTACGTCCCACTTTCTCGGTCAAAACTTCGCCAAGAGTGCCGATATCAAGTTCTTGGACCACACCGGGGAGCTGTGTTACGCGTATACCACCTCCTGGGGAGTGTCCACTCGTCTAATTGGCGCGCTTGTCATGACCCACGGGGACGATGACGGACTGTGTGTCCCTCCCCGTGTCGCCCCACACCAGGTAGTTATCTCACCAATTACGCGAGGCGAACCGGTTGACGCTGACGTGCTTGCCTACGCCCGAAAGTGCTCTCAAGGTCTATTTGGGTCCACGTATTGTTCAGAACCCCTCCGGGTCAAGGTCGATGATCGCCTGATCAAGAGCGTGGACAAGAAGTGGCAGTGGCTCAAGAGAGGTGTCCCGGTATTGGTCGAAATCGGACCCAGAGACCTAGAGGCCGGTACGGTTACATTTAGAAAGCGGACCTCCTTTTACCAGGCCGATACCATGAAGCTCGATGACTTTATTGTCCAGGTACCCAACCTGTTAGGAGAAGTCCAAGACGAGTTGCTTGACAGGGCCAGGTCTAATCTGGAGTCCAACATCTTGACTGACGAAATCGACCTCTCGGCTGCACGGGCCTATTTGGACCAGGGTAACGGCTTCTTGCTTGCTAAGTGGTGTGGAGATACCGCCTGTGAGGTCGCCTTCAAAGAACAGGCCGCAACAATTAGATGTCTTCCCCGGGACCGCAAGGCCAAGGGAACCGTGTGTGTCGTGTGCTCAAAACCTGCCACAACTGACGCAATTTTTGCCCAGTCTTATTAGGGCCTCTATGAGCTAGCCGGTTTATGTAGCTTGTTATAGGTCGCTTCTTGAGATCGAACGATGTTGACGAGGTTACCCAGAGCAACATTTACGTCGATCAAGTGAAGGCCCCAACTTGGTCCGAGTGAGTTCACTAAATTTGGTTCACTTAGCGGTAAGTTCTGTGACCTGTCCACTTCTAACCACTGGGCCCCGTCGCTATTGCTACACTGCCCGGTTAGTAGTCCCGAATATGATACCCACGGGGTACTAACCTTGTACTTGGCTCCTCCAGACAGACCGGTCTCATTGGCCAGTTCAAAGTTGTCCAGAGTTTCCTTTCGATTGTGGGCGAGATCTGCCGGGTTGGTACAGGCTATCTCAAGGTTTGAAGATCCAGAACTTAGCTGACCACTTGTGACCCGCCCAAAAAGGGCCCCGTTAGGTGGAACCTGGTCAAAGCTAGAGTAAGCAATGACACATCCAACCTGGGCTTGACTGCGACATAATGGCACCTTTGAGAAAGTCCCCGAGGGTTGACCCGACAGGTTGTTTCCGGGTGTTGGGTTTGGGGAGTTTTGAGTTTTGGCCCCTTTATTGAGGTAAGAAGGAACCTCTACATTTCCGCCGAGAATTATTGCGGACACTAGATGCCTTAGCTCTTTGGGATTTTTTTCGATGTAATTTACCAAGAGCTGTTCTAACATAAAAGAGCCCTGAGAGTGTCCGATAAGAACCACTCCCCTGTTGTGGTTGTAATGTTGCATGTAGTTGATCCAGGCGTTCTGAACGTCGCTGAAGGCCATCTGTTCATCTTTAGCAGACACGTGAGTGCTAAATATTGCACTCAGGGTCAGCTGGCGGTACATGGGGGCATACACCTTACATACCTGCGAGAACCTAGAGGCCTGAATCTCGGCGACATTAGTCTCGGCGGACTGAACCCTCAGGTCCGCGTTTACCGTCTTCTCAAAGGAGACCGTGGGATATACATAAAAGCAGTCGATAGACCGGGTTGAGTCAAGCGGGTAAGATTCAACTTTTGTCTTGCCGTCGGGAAAGATAACCGTCGCACTACGACTATCAAAACACGGATCAGGCTTTGTTCCAGGGCGACACAGCCATTGGGTTGGACCCGATGAAACTGGTAGGCCACTATGAATCAGCACACTCTGTTGGTTGATCACGCTTCGAATCGGTACTTGGGCGGCCCAAGCCGGGCTCTGGCCTAAAAATCCAGCCCCCGTCAAGATTGCCAAAAGGCCAGCGGCAAGTCCCCGGTAGCCGCGACTTGCCGTGAAAATTCTTGCCAGATTCATGAGGATATAGTCTAGCAACACGACCCTGGCACCCAGATCGACTCCTCCGAGCCCTGAAGGACGGGGATTCGGTGGCGCTGTTCACGCCACTTTGCTTTCCACCACCTAGGCGGTATACGGCTTCACGGATGCACCTAGAGCCTCGTGGCTCTGACTCGGCTTTCGCCTACCCGTGGCTGTTCGCCGCGGGTCGCCACAGTCTTGTACATCACATCTCGCCACCGCTCCTCGCGGATGTTGACCGGTGCGTTGTGATCGGCGTGGGCTTTGTGTCCACATCAGCCACGGAGATAGACACGCCCACAACCGGGCTGAAGGTCGGAGCACTGCGCCGAGGGCTTGGTAGCCTCAGGCCGTAAGGAGGTCACTTGCAAGGCTAGATTTCCATCAAGTTACCCCGAGGGGACTGGCGGCTTCAGCCGTCAGGGGAGTCGCGGTTCGGGGCGACGCCCTGGGGTGTCGCACCCGAGGTGTACAGTGGATGGCAACGGGATTGGACGGGTCCTTCAAGCGCCTGTAGGGGAATGGCTGAGAAGAGCTCTCTGGTAGCC
>DAIDHF010000095.1:282-5913 GCA_027452005.1 Acidimicrobiales bacterium | reverse complement strand
GCTACCGAGGAAGTCCCGCTAACAAAGTTGTCTCCTCCTACTGCTATACAGCTCAAAGCAGACAGGCAGGTAACTGCATTTAGTGACCCTACTAGGCTCGAAAATTGGTACTCACTCCAGGACACTCCCCCATTATGTGAGGTGGCTACAAGGGGAATTGCACTGGTAGATGTTGCTGCCGCCTCACCAGAGGCTGTGCAGTTAGATGCGTCAAAACACGAGATATTGAATAGTCCTGAACCGGCTGTTGTTGACGAGTATATTGTCGACCAAGTTGTGGGTGGATCTAGGGTTGGTCCCTCGGGGATTGTAAGGCTGCAGATGTCTTTGCCCATTATGGTTATAGACTTCAAACAGACCGGTGTGGGTCTAGCCTGGGAAGGCCCGATACGCCCAGCCTTAGCTGGAAAGGAGTGGCTAGCACTTGACCCATTGAGGTGGGCCAACGATAGTTTTAGTGTCTTGCCTTTTGCCCCATTGGTACTACCGGGATTCTTGGGTACTTTCGCGTTGGCACTAGCTGGCAATACAACTAGAAGGCTTAGGGCCATTGCCCCCACAGACACCCACGATATGCTACGTGTGCGCCAAACCCGTCTGTCCCGGGTACACTCCAAACCCATTGACTCCCCACTTCTCTTCGTAACTAAGTAGTCACCTTACGTGCTTCTCCAAGCTAATGCAACGGAAAATCTCCAGTAGCGACAAAATAGCTCGTGACCAGGAGATCTATATTTGCCTGCTAGCCCTTACAATGAGTCTTTCTCAAGAACTTATCCCACCGCATTACAAGCCTTAATACTTTGACGACTATTGGACTTGGCTCTGTAGCAGTGTTTGACTGAGGAAATGGCGACGATGTTAGTTTTGCCAGTGAATCAAGATTCAATGACTCTTGGGACAGTGCCCAGTAGGCGCTTGGATCGTGCCAATGACTTTGAATCTGGGCCTCAATAGAATCGGCAATTTGAGAGAGGGCCTTGCCAATATCGCGAGAACCAGCTTGTAGGTCTATTGAGCTTGAAGACTCAGCACCAGTAAGTAGTGCAGTATTTATCATTCCGGCCAAGTCAATAATTTCACTGCGCTCGGGCTGTTGGCCATCACTGATGTATGCCTCATTTAAAAGGCTAGGTGGTTGCGGTGTTACGTAGCAGCTATAGCTAACAGCGGGGATGGAGTTTTGGTTTGGCGTGGATAACTTTAGGTTGGAATAGATAGTAGAGATAGCCTTTGCCAAGGTTGCCCGCACACTTTGAGTAGAGGGGGCCTTGGTGGCTCCAACAATTAGGGTATCTTGGGGAATCTCAACGACTCCAGCGCTCGTCATTGGTGCCAGGTGAATTGTATCCGTGGATGAGTCAACAAAATAGTATTGGACAATGGACCCTTGACCAATTGGAGCAACTGAATACAAATCTACAAGGTTATTGAATAATAGCCCCGATGGAGACACCTCTACTCCCGACACAATAGAGTATCCAGTTGGTTCAGACACTAACGTAATGGGGGTTAGGGTAACTGTAGCTGGTAAAGGGGTTGCACCTGGGGGAATTGTTATCGTCCACCTGTACCCACTTGGATCAGTCACACTTGCTGAGGTTGGATAGCCAAGTCCCGGATCATAGCTTACCGAAGTTGACTTGCCTGGAGTAACTTTGAATGAGACTTTCCCACTGCCTAACGCCGATAGGCTTGCCAATTGCTGGCTGGAAGTTGAACTGTTCGCTCCACATGAGGCCATCAACAGGCTTCCAAGCCCCAAGAGAGCCAAAAACACTACTGTTTTCATCGGGGACTCGGCATGTCTCATCTCGCAATCCTAACAAGTATCTGCAGTTCCTGCTTACAATCTTAGATGGGAAGCAGCGAGCAATTCTCTACTTAGAGGCTTGCCAGAGGTATTAGGAAATTGTCTAGCTGGCTCATTTGCAGTAGCAATCTTGCTGGATTTTATGCCAAATCCTCCAGTCAGATCTATAGCCTTCTATCCCCTACCCTCTCTCTCAGGATAGTAACCGCCTCTTCTTGTCGGTGGCGTTCTAGTTCTAAAGTCACGCACAATATGAAGTCTCTTCTCGTAGGGAATCCCGCCCATAGTATCTATTATGTAAAGTTGATCCGTTATTCCCTTTGGCTGGCACGCCAAGGCATTCTTCAAAATATCTGCCAATCGAGACCTGGCGATAGTATACGAGGGGCGAAATACCAACATGGAAGGTGAACCGACAAATGGGGACCCGCCAGAGTCTTACTAGGTCGTTCCTTTAGGCTACATTGGGATTAATACCTCTTACACAAAGTCTCGGACCTCGCTAGTTGGGCTCCGAGCTGATCACTATCTCGGGGTCTCTCCTAAACATCCAATTCACTAACCCGGTCACTGCACCAACAAAAACAAAGGTGGTATCTATTCCACCCAGTGACCAACCAACCCATCTACGAACAAACAAAACCGCAATGATGACAACTGAGATTAGCGTAGATTCCAAAAAGCAGTACCTTGACAGCGCCTTTCTATGACAAAAGGCTTCCAACAACGCAGCCACCCCCATCGCCACCATCATAACCGACAATATAGCCAGTGGTAACCACGGGGTGCGACCTCCATCCCTACCGATAAGCATCTCGACTCCCAAGTACAACGAAAGCCCAACCGTCATTGCAATTGCATTTGGGATGACAAAACCCACAAACCTCTCGTTGAATGAGGGCAAGGGGCGTTCCCCCTTAGAAACCTGGCGGACAACACGAGCCGCTAGGAACTCCAAAATCGCCATAAGCCAGAAGAGAACCGCATAAGATCTGTTGGTTTGTATACACGTCGTAAAAGCTGGTGAGCTGGACTTCATGTAGCACACATATTTCGACGCCACGCCCTGTGTGGATACCGCAAAAGACCAATACCCAGCAGCCAACACAAGAAGTCCACCAATAATCAAATACGGACCCTTAGATAGATCACCCACCCCACCTTGTACGGATGTGCCGACTCCATCAGACACGACCTGCCCAACACTGTAACGAGCCTGAGTCGCCAAACAGCGCTGGGGAAACCATCTCCGGCGTGACGAGATGGTCATCCCGCCAACCAGGGGTATTCCTTTGAGGGCGTTCCAACTTCGCCTCCTAGGGATGACTCTATCGACGAGCGTATCAATTTTATCATCGTGGTAGGTGACTTTTCCATCGACGTCTTCGATCATTTCGAATGCACACTTCATTATTTGCACAAACGTGGTGTCTTTTATAAGTTCGCGTTTCGACCACCACTCCCATGCGCGCTTGTAAGTTACATTTCTAACTATCAGACTCGTGTCCTGGTGCCCATGATACGCCCGCACTTGCCACTTCACCCAGAATTTGAAGATATCAGTGGGAATCAGACCATTCACAGACCAAAAAAACTCGTTCTGTAAGAGATCGAAATAGTGACGCCACCACGTATAGTTGTTTTTGCGATCAGTGCTCTTGCCGAGGTCTTCAGATCGACCGTCGAGTAAGTCTTGATATCGCTTGTTAAAAGCGATCACCGCGTCAAAGCCTTTCGATCGGCGGGTGTGTTGATGCACGACCCGCGCCGTCACGAACGTGACGATCAGAGCACCAAGGAGAGCGCCAGTACCCGAAAGTATGCTACTCAAGGAACGCATGTCCTTAATCTTAGCAGTTACAAAACCTACTGACCTTTTTGAGGCACTTTTTTTACAGATCATTGTGCCGAAATAGTAACCTCCTCTGGTTTTACAGGAGATCCGATGTCCGGGGCCGATGACTGCTGTGGCCTAATAATCCATAGTGCTTGCAGCAGGGATGGAAGGATAGGAAACTTTCGGACAAAGCATTCAAGATGGGCGTCCTAGAAGTTCCCGGATTCAAGTAGGAAGTGCGACTTTCACGCAGTGAGATAGGTAATCTGGAGCACGGCTGAAGGCTATTCATCTCACCACGGCAGGAAGACATAGAAAACCAACTCGCAGCTTACCAAGGACCAACGCTAGTAGATCTCCGCGCCTTACGGGCCGGTTGGTCACACAAGGATATTGCCGACAAAGTGGGTTGGAATCCGTCAAGGATTTTCGGAGAGTTGAAATGCAACAAGGGCAAGCATGACTACCACCTCCTACCAGCTCAGGCAATGGCCAAGGCTCGCCTGGCGGGCAATACTAACGCTATCAAGTTGCGGGAAGACGACATCCCAACCAAGATCGACCAGCTAATTGTTACAGGCTAATCACCCTGCCAGGTCGCACGGAGGCTCGCCCAGGAGGAAACACTGTCGATAAGCCATGAGTCGATCTACCTCCACCTCTTGGGGAACAAGTCACATGAAGAGGAACGCTACAAGAACTTGAAGTGCCACTAGTAGAAGCGCGATACCTGGGCACCCGGTCAGGACCGAAGCGGTAAGATCCCAGGTCGAGTGCCGAATTACAAACGGGGCCGCGAGCCAATAATCGCAGCACCTCGGTCACGGGCAAGCAGACTGTATCATCGGGGCACATCACAAGGGCACTATAGTCTCTATCTTTGATTGCAAGTCCCACAAGGGGTTCCTGGCCAAGTCGAGCGACAAAAGCGCCCACGCAATTTGCAAAGCCCTGGGGGAAGAACTCCGTCACGGCAAGGATCTCTTCAAGAGCCTAACTTTCGAGATGGGTCTAAGGTTCTCCCATCGCAAAAAGCTCGTCTCGAATTCCCAGGTCCAGACATTCTTCTGTGAACCATATTCGTCCTGGCAGCCTTGTACTAACGAGAACTACAACGGGCTGGCGAGGCAGTAGCTGCCCCAGGAACTGACCTGAGGAGCGTTACCGACGAAAAGTTAATGCAGATCCAAGACAGGTTAAAGCATCGTCTTCGAAAGGTGCTCGGTTGGCTCTCTACCTATGAGGTCTTCCACGGTGCTGGCCACCGCTATACTTGTTGAAAATACTACACTTCGCATTTGAAAGTGGGACTCATTGATAGCTCCATGAGTTCAGGCACCACCCGCCGTTTCCGGCTTACAGCGGAGATCCCCAGGTGAGGCAACGTATAGGATTGTGCGGAGGTCTTTAATTAGTCAACGCGGTGATCTAACTTCAGGTGATCAATTTTTGATAATCTGAAGACCAACCTTGTGGACAATTTGGACGACTGCAGCTCCAGACGCGGTGAGCACTTTGCGGACGTTAGAACCCATTGTCCCCCTTTGCCAATAACAGTCCTTGTAGTAAGCTTACATGGGGCTTAAATCACTAAAGGCGCACAAGTCTGGTGGGGACACAGCACTAAACCTCCCTCAAGAGTATTACAGCTTTGTGAGAGGGATCTGTAACGGGCTGGTTGAAGACGGGCAAGTTGTAATGAACGTGTTTGTGGAATTAGAGGGCTATAAGGAGTTTTGCGAGTAAGCATACATTGAGGAAGATAAAAGTATGTATCGAGCAACGTATGGAGCTTGGGGAGTATTTCAACATGGAATTGGGTTCCAGCCAGGACTGGACCTGTGGGGACTTGGGTAACAGTTTGACGAAGGACCTTGAGGATAGCTTGGTATACACGGACATTTACCTGAGTTTATAGCTGTGGTAGTTGGTCATAATGACTCGCCCTAGATATGTTCACACTTTAGGCCATTGAACAGAA
>DAIDHF010000095.1:0-272 GCA_027452005.1 Acidimicrobiales bacterium | reverse complement strand
AGTCAAGCCGATTTCCGAGGCGGGTAAATGTGCAAACTGTGATAGTTCAGACGTCACCTTGAAGAAGCCGTTGTATTGTTCATCTCTTTGTGGACAGACCGCTTAAGTGATCACTTCCCCCCCAATGCCCATTTCTCCACCTACCACAGCTGGGGAGGTGTGGTGAAAGGGTTGGTGATGGGTGAGCTAGGTGAGTTGTTGGCATTGGGGGATTTGAAAGCTTGGCCGGTGCAACTACCGTACCTAGCAATGTGGCAACAAGTACGAGAACC
>DAIDHF010000094.1 GCA_027452005.1 Acidimicrobiales bacterium | reverse complement strand
ATGTTACGATTACCGGTACCGGATTCTCTTGTGGAGCTTCATGTGTTCCAGTTGTCAAGTTCGGCACAAGCTTGGGAGATGGACGTCTACATCAACTCTAAAAGTATAATGAGGACTATTGAAATAGAGACGTTCATGACTTGGGGCTCAGTCGACGCAGCATGGTCCCAAGCAGTGCAAGACGGTGAACAGAGTGCGACGTACTATTATAATGAATACATGGCATTTGATCCCACGTTCCCAGATCTGAATACTACAACGCTTCGTGATCAGTTTTACTGCCATTATGAATTTGCATATTGGAAAACATCAGGAGTCTTGGACTTGGAAAGTTGGCGGGTGCCCCAGGGAACCGTTGGCGAATTCTTCTCTGGTTGTAATCCTGGTCAATCCTGGTCTAAGGACATCCAAGGATTATAAATGAAGAGCTTTCAAGATGGTCGTGGTCTTTCGAGTAACATAACTTGAGGAATTAGTGCGAACTTCTAGGCAGCGTCGCAAACTGCGTTGGCCAGCCAAAGTAGGAATAGTCGTTATCGTGATGATTATTTTCCTATTCTTGGCTATCTATTGGGTGGGCTATAACCTAGATGGAGGGGAGCCGTGGGCACACTTCAACAATAATTCACAAGCTAAGGCCGATGTCGAAAATGCTATTTCAAATGCGAAGGCTGCATTCGCAACAGGTCACAACTATGCGGATATATCATCAAATCAATTAGACGAGCCTTTGTTTGTTGCAACTCCTTTTATAGATCCAAATTACCTTTCCTGTGGGAAGAAGTTCAATTGGCCCGTCGCACAGATCCAAGCGTGTTATGAAGATGGAGAGAATAAGAAATACTCATGGATTCAGGTATGCGAACAGTCGAAAACCCAGGTAGATTGGGTAATTTCGCTAACTTCAATTGGCCAGCCTTGGTATGGGGAAAAAATATCTGCGGGGTGCCCGACACTGGGTAGCCCTGGTAGTGCTAACGGAAAGCCAAATCAGAAGATACTTTGGCAACGACATGAGTTCCCGCGAATTGGTCTGTAGTGCTTCTAGGTGACCAATTCTTCCACCGGGGTTAAACTCACATCCTCTGCTGATTTTGAAACTGCCAATCCCAACTGTTCTGAAGCACCATCATCAACCAACTCAGTAGTGGACTACTCATATGATTCACTAAACCAGATATGCGCGGCTCCCCAAAAACAGGACCACGCCCTTAATCGTTACGATCGGGGACCAGCACTTTTCCTTCTTGGGTGGCCAATGCAACAAGGATTCTAGTTCGATGCAAATTGAGATCGGCTCCGGGGCAAGTGTGCTGAACTCCCTCGACCTAACCGCAAGTGCTCAGTTGGATGTTGTTCAGGCTAAGAATCCATACTTTGGATTATCTGTTGGGGTACAGGTGATTCCTGGTGGCTTCTCAGCTGGTGAGCCTGCCGATTCTGATGGAAGCTACAATGATGGGGTGCTCATAATATATGAAGGATCGCTGTCAATTAGTATCTCGAATACAACGGTAACGCTTCAAGATAACCGTATGTCTGGCTCCTTCTCAGGGACAGGCACCGTGGGGAACATAGTTGATCGGGTAACTGGTACCTTTTCATGTTGACAGTTGATGGACCAGTAGAGAAAGTTATTGGGACTACCCACAAGCTGTTACCACGTCGACCTCATATTCTAAAATGGCTCTTGCCGATATTGGTGATGGCCTGGGTGGTGCAATTTGCACCGATTGAGCGCTCAAATGCGCTTGTACGCTCGGATACGACGGTTTCAACCCCGTCATCACCAGTGTTGAGTTGGTCGAACCCAGTCGCCATTAGCCCAAGTGGGAGCGGGCAAGTTAGTGATGTGGCTAACGTGTCATGTGCAACTCCGAGCTTCTGTCTTGCAGCGCTCGGCAGTTACGGCATTATTACATACAATGGTACGTCTTGGAGTGCGCCTGTCCAATTCAATGGTTCCGATATCATTTGGGGAGTATCATGTGCCAGCATTTCATTCTGTGTAGCGGTGGATCAATCAGGTTACTTATTTGAATATAACGGACAGGGGTGGTCGTCCTCGATTGATGTTGGTATTGGATCTCCCAACTTCCTCTCCTGTCTGAGTTCTTCATTCTGTATGACCGCTGGATCAAATGGATGGAGTCAATACAACGGGTCAAATTGGTCGGCATCGCAGAGTCTTGGTTCTACCATTGTTAGCATCTCATGTACCAGCTCGACCTTTTGTTTGGCTTACGACATAGATGGCTGGAGCGAGTTCAATGGGTTTGGGTGGTTTCCAGTCGCGGCTCTCAACATAAATGGGATGAACCAAACATGGTTTACATGTGTGTCGGCAAGCTTTTGTATTGCTACCTGGTCGACATTTTATTGCTCCCCCTTAGGTTGGACGTGTTCTGTTAACTACACTTATTCCTCTACATTCAATGGGCTATTTTGGGGTCCAGAAAACCTAATTGGGTCATCTTTTTTTGCCATGAATCCGGTCTGCTTCTCGCCAACATTGTGTTTTGCTCAAGACGGTGATGGCATCGAAGTGTTCAATGGAACTTGGTTGTCAACACCAGAACGATTCGGGCCCGACGACGGGTTTGGTATAACGTCAATGTCATGTCTATCGATATCATTTTGCATGGTAGTGGGAGTAGATACTTTGGATTCACTTGACCCAACCAGTTATGCTTTTCACCTTCAATTCAACAATGGTCCCTCCATTACTTCAATTACACCGGACATCGATTCAGGAGTAGGACCGTGGTCCATCACAATCACTGGAACAAATTTTACCGGAGCGACAGAAGTTTACTTCGGCATTACTCCAGCCACTAGTTTCACGGTAAATTCCAGTACCTCAATTACCGCGAGTGGGACTTCGGAATACGAATCGCTAAGCAAGTCGGCAGTTTCAGTAGTGACCCCCCAGGGCACCAGCGAAATCAACGATGCTAGCGTGGTAACCTTTGGCCCTGGCCCTGGCCCCGGTTACTATTTACTCGGGGCCGATGGCGAGGTATATGGCATGGGGTCAGCCGTAATTTACGGAGATGGAGTCAATCTTGGTTCGGCTACAGCTATAGCGGTTCAACCAGGTGGTACTGGATACTGGATTACCAACGCTATTGGGTTCGTCGATGCAATAGGAACTGCACAATCATATTATCCAAGTGCCAATCCAACTTCATTTGTCATCTCAATTGTTTCTACCCCAGATGGAAATGGTTACTGGCTAACAACCTCGGGAGGGCAAGTTATCACCGCAGGTGATGCCCAGAATTTCGGATCGCCTTCCCAGTCAAATCTAAAATTGGGCGCACCTATTGTCAACATGACCATTACCCCCGACGGCAAAGGATATTGGCTACTTGGAGCTGACGGAGGAGTATTTTCCTATGGAGATGCTAACTTCTATGGTTCGACAGGAAACATCAAGTTAAGAAAGCCAGCTATTGCAATGGCCTCAACTGGCGATGGCAAGGGATACTGGTTCGTAGCTTCTGACGGGGGTATTTTCGCATTTGGAGATGCTAACTTCTATGGTTCGATGGGGGGTGTCGCCTTGGCGGCTCCTGTGGTCGGGATGGTTTCAACGACGGATGGACTGGGTTACTGGTTAGTGGGAAATGACGGAGGGGTATTCGCGTTTGGAGATGCTGGATATGTTGGCTCGTTACCTTCTAACGGCATTGTACCGTCGGCCCCAATAGATGGATTTGCAGCCAACTGAGTTATAGGGCCTGTGTATAGGAAAGTACAGGGGTCTAATGAGTAGATTCAACTTTACATAATTCGTAGTATCGGCTGGATATTCTACGAGAAGAGACGCCATATTCTGCGTGACCTAGAACTAGAGTGCCACTAATGGGAAGAGGCGGCAACTATCCTGACAGAGAGGGCTATCTAACTGCTTTTTGAAAGCCTCCAACGCTTCATCTTTTTGAGCTCGTGAATAGCGAGTTTTCACTATAGCTTCTCCTTAATAAGTGTTCTCTATGCAAATTTCTCATGGGACAACTTTCCTGACAGCGAGGGCAATCAAGACCTGGCGATGGTATCATGAAGGACGAAATACCAACATAGAGGGTGGACCGATCAATGGAGACCCGCCAAGAACACCGAGTATGATCCAAGAATTTAATTATTAGAAATAGTTTTGTCAATGAACAACAATGTGAAGTCTTTCTCCCAATTGATTGCTTAATGACAACGGTTGTTAATGCTTGTGAGGATTAACTTGCATCCCCAAATAAAGATTCCCAACATAATAGAAAGACTTGTCCACATCCTAGGGCTGTTATTACTTATAGCAATTCTCCAAATCTCGACCCCTAAAAAATTAGTTCTCGTGGTAAGCCATACCTCGGCACCCTCAGCTGGGACAATACTATCCGTGGCCGGTGGTGGCGATCAGCCGGGACCGACTAATGCCCTTAGTGTAAATCAATCCCCCGGGGAGATCGCTCTTGATATATCAACGGGAGACCTATTTGTCGTAGATAGTGTTAATAACGTGGTGCGAAAGATATCACCGTCTGGAGCTGAGACGCTATTTGCCGGCAGTGGGAGCACTGGTGTTTTACGAGATGGTATGCCAGCTACTAGTGTAGGACTTGAGGCTCCTTCTGGGGTTGCCGTTGATGCATTCGGGAACGTGTTTATTAGTAATAGTCTTCGAAGTAGTGCACTCCTTATGGTAGCTTCCTCGAGTTGTTCTGCTAGTTGTCCATTTGGACTCTCTTCCACTGTCGTTGGCGATATCTACATCATCGCCGGTGGAGGCTTAAATGGGGGAGCTAGTGGCGTTCCAGCTACTTCGGCAATTCCGTCATTGGGAAACGAGGATTTAGGGGTTGATTCCTATAACGATGTTTTACTGTCCATTAACAATCATATACTCTTAGTCGCTTCGTCAACTTGTTTTGCAAACTGTCCATTTGGACTGCCTTCGACTGTGGCTGGCTATGTGTATACTATTGCTGGTAATGTGGATACTCTTGCTAGCAACGGAACTCAGGGGTTTTCAGGAGATGGAGGACCTGCTACCCAAGCCGAACTAAGTTACCCAGATAATGCAACAGGTGATTTGCAGGGCAACCTTATCATTGCCGATACTGAAAATAACCGAATCAGATTGGTAGCAGCCAACAACTGTACATCATCGTGTCCTTATGGACTTGCCTCTACAGTTGCGGGAGATATCTATACCATAGCCGGTGGCGGTACAAACGGACTAGGAGATGGGGGGCCAGCAACCAGCGCTGAGCTTGGAGTCCCTCGAGATGTAGTAATTGGTTTGGATGGCAACGTGATTTTTGCTGACACGTTTACTGGCCTCATTCGAATGATTGCTGCAAATAACTGTACGTCATCGTGCCCATATGGGCTGCCTACTATTATAAAGGGCTATATATACTCAGTAGCTGGAAATGGAGCTAATGAATATTCAGGTGATGGTGGACCTGCTACCTCGGCCGCGTTGGGTATTTCGAGTGGGGTTGCAATCGACGGTCAAGACAATATTTTTATTGCCAGCTCATTCGAGAACCGCATCCGAATGGTCGCAGCTAACAACTGTAGGTCATCATGCCCATATGGGATGGTTTCAACGGTGGCTAACGATATTTACACGATTGCCGGGGATGGGAACCCAACGTTTACAGGAGATGGGGGACCTGCTAATCAAGCAGGACTTTTGTTATCTAACGTGACGGTCGACGCCCAAGGTAATATGATATTTAGCAATCAATTTCGCTATCGCATCCAAATGGTAGCAGCTAACAACTGTACGTCATCGTGTCCATATGGACTTGCCTCTACAGTTGCGGGAGATATCTATACTATAGCCGGTGGTGGTACAAACGGACTAGGAGATGGGGGGCCTGCTACCCAGGCAGTTATATCTTACCCTAACAGTGCAATAGTGGACTCTCTAGGTAACCTAATTATTGCCGATACTGAGAATAACCGCATCCGAATGGTCGCAGCTAACAACTGTAGGTCATCGTGTCCTTATGGGCTGGCATCTACCGTTGTTGGTTATATCTATACAATTGCCGGCAACGGAACTCAGGGGTTTTCAGGAGATGGGGGGCCTGCTACCCAGGCAGCTTTATCTTACCCTAACAGTGCAATAGTGGACTCTCATGGTAATATAATTATTGACGATTCCGGTAATTCCCTCATGCGAATGGTCGCAGCTAACAACTGTAGGTCATCGTGTCCTTATGGGCTGGCATCTACCGTTGTTGGTTATATCTATAC
>DAIDHF010000093.1 GCA_027452005.1 Acidimicrobiales bacterium | reverse complement strand
GGCTAGGGGGACGATTCCTAGCCCTATTCCCGATGTCGCAAGCTTCTGGTAGTATCCCTCGAAGTCGGTCCGGGACAAATGAATTACCGGGACATCAAGCCCCAGGAGATCCTCGGCCTTCTCAAGATCCTTATCCGCTCCGAGATGAACGAACCCCTCACAACCAGCCGCCTTATATATCTGGCTGGCAATCCCCCGCCAGGCCACTAGATCCCCCCGGTGAGCCTCCACGCCACCGGCCCAGCCCATGACTAGAGGGTCAGGAGCCTTGATATCCTTCTTAGGGATCTCCGCAAACACATTCGGAGCATGCCTAACGTTAGGGTTAAGACGCTTGAGGCGATCTTCCAGGAATGGACTCGATACCAAAACGCCACTCGCTGCACCACATACCTCCGTTTGGATACGAAGGAGGGACTTAGAGCCAATGCGATCCCTAGACTTAGCATGCCCCCAATTGTCCGCAGGGACCCCAAGAAACCAGTCGTCTGTGTCGTAGAGGATAATCTTCCCTTGGAGGGTCTCTCTTCTGATCTGCTCCGCCATATTTTCACCAGCAACGCCAGACACCACCACGACGTCTGCATCATCGGCCAGACTCTCCGGATTGAGCCCGTTATCCCACCACGCTTCGTATCCCTCATTATTTAGTATCTGTATCGGATAGTGTGCCCGATAGTAATCGGTCCCCTGGTTTCCTTGGCATATAAACTTTATCCGGGTTTTCATTTATCCTTTGGAGCCTAATGGATCTCAACCAGTCTCGGGTAGAAGTCTGGACATTTATAGGAGGCTGCAGGGCCCGCTGCTTTATTGCCCTGCCTTTCGGGATATCTGCCGTCTCGGCCCCTCCAATACTCCAGGAGTTGCGTCCCCATACATAGCCGGGTCCCTCGGCTCGGATCTCTGCCGTAAGCCCCCAGGACTCCCACAGCCACGATACGAACTTCCTGGCGTAATCGGGTCGGGTTATCCCGCCGTCAGTAGACCAGGAAATAAACCCAAACTTCTCCCTGGCTTCGCTCATGATGGAGTGGCACGCAAGATATACAAAGATCCCTAGCCCGGCGCAGTACCTAGAGTTGGGAGCGCACTTGTCCTCGGGAGCCCACTCACCATATCTAAGTTCAGGGATCTTCCTTCGAGATAGGTTCCCCCACAGTGCATTACGAACTTCCTTGTCCTCACTCAAGTCAACTGCCGGGCGTGCATCATGGCGTCCTATGCCACAACGCCTAGTTATGGGATTGATATCTAAGTCAAAGGTCATGGGTTGCCACAACGAGAAATAGCACGCTTTTATATCAACCAGGGTCCACGGGCCGTGCCGGTCCTTGGGAGGTAGGAAATACCCCGCTGGAGGAATGGCCGAAAATATCTCATGAGTATGTCGAGACGGTCTAACCGTGATCTTCTCCCCTCGTTCGGACGCATAGTAACGCATCCACTGCCTAGATACCTCGCCGAACGATACGGGCCAGACTGTCCGGTCAATGTATTTAGTGCCAGCCCTACCCTCGGGGACAAAGGCCGACTGCTGGCCTAGCCACAGCCTGGGGGTTGACTTCTGTCTATCTGTGTCCCGATGCCACTCCTCAAAAAGTCGGCACTTCACCCGATGGATTCCCGCCTCCTCGCTTCGGTCGACGGCCTGGGCTATTAGGTCGCTTATCTGCACCCGTCTCATGTTTCTTCCTCCGATTGTATTTTTTCAGAGCTTCCTTGCTCCATCTCCGTTTTCTCCCTTTTTTCTTCTGTTTAGGCGATAGTTCCTGGAAATACACCTCGTAAAGCCCAGTACCTGGATTACGCCAGACAATTACAGTGCCCGGCGACGCTCCGGACGCACGGGCAAACTCTTGAGCCTCTCTCTTAGTTCGATAGGCATAGCCAAATCTATAGTCGTGGTCCTCCGGGTTCTCCTTGGCCATGTAGGTCCAGTCAGACATCGGACGCTTGCCCTCCCTGACTCGATCCTCTGCCGCCTTCTCCCCCTCGATCCCCTTGGGACCTATGCCGACTATCTCGCCCTGGCCCCGCTTACGGGCTAGGGTGTTCAGTTGCTTGTAGTGGGTTGCGACATAATCCGGGTATCTGTCGGGATGTCTGAGGGCCTCCAGGGGACTATTAGGAGTATTGCCATGGCCACGAGCGGACCTAAGTGAGCGGCCCTCCTTAGCGGCCTTGGCCTTCCTCCTGGCATACTCGGCTTTATAGTCCCTTGGTTTCCCCGACTTCGGGGGCACTGCCTAGCCCTGGGCCGACAGGAGGCCCTGGACGGCCTGCTGGCGTTCCTCCTCGGTCTCAAGGAGCGCCAGGGCCAGCTCGGGGACCAGTTCGCCCAGCCCGTGGGCCACCATTGAGTCTCTCCTGGCTCGGTCGATTATGTCCCTGCAAATATGGGTTATAGGCCTACCATTTATCATGGCTCTTCTCCTCGATCTCATCTAAGTACTGTGACCATCCACGGGAGACCACTAGGCGGCTCTCGGCTACCGTCATGGGCTCCCTCTTCCACGCATTATACCTATCGTTGAACTCCCGACCGGCGGACAGGCGGTTTATGGCCCATTTGGCGGCCCGAACTAAGAGATGGCGTCCCTTATATACAGCTACCCCCAGCCCGACCCATACGATCATGTGGACAGCACACAGCGTGATGAACGAGGCTAAGCCAGCGACGATTAACTCCAGTGCGAAAGTGGGCTTACGCCTCATAGCTCCTCCTCGCTCTCCATGATCCGCTCTAGCATTAGAGTGATGGTCGCTCTATCCTCCGCTGACATCTTGGCAATCTCTGTACCGATAAAGTTACATTGGCGAGAAAGGCGACCAAGATCCCACTCGGCCATTGCTAACGCCATCCGACGGAAAAATTTCGCCTGATCGTCGGCCCCAAGTCCAGCAATTTTATCGGCCACTTCGTTAAGATCGGCTTTGAAAGTAACGTGAGTATCAGTTAGTTCGATCTCGGTCATGACCCCGCCTCCTCCTCCGGCTCCATGTCTAGGAACAGGAACCGGGAGTCGTGGTGTGCGTGGCACAAATGGGTCCAACTATTGTGGTTCCTGTAATAACACTCACTGGAACTTGATCCACAAATTCTCTGGTGGCACTCCCTACACTTGATCATAAACTCTCTCCACTCTACGGTTGGCAGTATCCCCGACGGTGTAGCTCCTGGAGATTGTTCAATCAAGTTCTCTGTCTCTGTCTCCGGCTCCGTCTTACCAATCTCCGGCGCTATGATCGTAAGAGCCTCCTGAAGCTCTCCTAGCGCTGTAGGTGCAAGTTCAGCTGTTAGGTCAAGTCTGTCAATGGTAATTCTGATAGGAACCGCTAGGATACCCTTTACCTGTTGTTTATCCATTTTCTCGGGAGTCATATTTCACCATTCCTTTATTTCCGTAATCATCTATAGTTTCCACAAAATAATGAGTAGTCTCATCAGTATCAATCTCTAGAACTGAAAGAGCACGTTCGAAATACTGGCGAGGCTCCCATCCAGAGGTCCTGGACACATCTACCACATATCTATCATCAATTTTCACCCGCATAGTCCCAGCTTTTGGACGAGAAAGTTTTAGGATTTTTGCAAAATATCTTGATGTCACTGGAGGTCCTTGGGCTTCAATGTGGTCGGGGCTCATACCTTCACCATCCCGTGACTCTCGGGGTTGAAGTCGTCAGGGAATCTGGTCGAGTCGTCATAGATGGCACCGAACACATCGGCCCTGGACATATGCGCTTTAGTCAGCTCGGCCCCCGACAGGTCGGCCCCGAACAGAAAGACCTCGGTGAAGTCGGCCCCGGATAAATTAGCCTCACGCAGATCAGCACACATCAGGTCAGCCCCCGACAAATCGGCCCCCGATAGATTGGTCCCTGACAGATCCACTCCCTTCAAACTATCGCCACGAAAGACGGCCTCGATTACCTCATCCCTGGTCATACCTTCACCATCCCATGAGCCTCGGGGTCAAATTTCCTGGAGAACTGGGTCCCATCGTTATAGAGTGCCCAACCTAGCTTGCAGTCGGTAAGGTTGGTCCCCATGAGAGACGCTCCCCTTAGATCTGCAGATTGCAAATCTGCACCTGCCATATCGGCCATGTCAAGGATGGCACCGATCATAAGAGCAAAACGGAAATCAGAATATAAAAGACTACTGTAATAAAAGTATGAAAAATTCAGGTTTGCTTTTCTGAATTTGCACAGCGATAAGTCTGAGCGCTCAAAGATACCATCCGAGAGGTAGTGTCCGGAAAAGTCTACTCCGTGGAGTTTCTTGTGAGCCCAGTAGCCACAATCTGGTGACGGGATTGTCAGCATCATTGGAAATCCTCCGGCGTATACTGTGCCCAGCCGATGAGATCGGAGAACATCGCCCGGGCCAGCTCACTCGTCGCCCTTGCCGTGAGCATAGCTCTGGGGTACGACTTCCAGCCCCCACGCTCTTTGATCAGGTTGGCTCGTCTGGCATCGTCTAGATCCCACGTCACGATGAGAGGCTCGCTGCCCTCTCTCGATCCTTCCACTGAGCAGACCTCATGATCACGTCTAAGGTATTTTATCTTACCTCCTTTAGAGAGGATTAGAGACCGGAGCATCGTGGCCGATAGAGTGGGCTTGCCCTCTATAATTGACACGTGACAGAGAGACTGCATAGGGGCCAACCCAATCTCTTGACCGTAGAGCATGCAGGCCATGACAGCCTCGGGCTTACCTCGCAAATCTCTCGGGACAAACTCGGTCTTTGACAGGTGTTTGGCCATCCAGCGGAACCGCTCTAGGTCTGATCCTGGAGCCGGGACATATCCGGCTGGTTGGGGTAGTGTATCTGCCGGAACCTCTATCTCTATAATCTCCGGTAGGGTCTCTAGTTCTTGGTCCATTGTGTCTCTCCTTCTTTCTCTTGTGACTGGACTGATAGACCTATTCTGCATAGCTCGATCAACAGTCCCTGAAATGATGTCTCTGTCTCTGCCGCTCTGACTCTCAGAGACTTGTGAAGGTCGGCCGGTAGCCGAACCGTCGTTTTTATGCTCATGTAATTATCTCTCCTTGTGTCTGCTCATCAGGTGCAGGCGACACTCTGCACGACCGGCATAGCCGGTTTCGCCTAAAAGACTATTGGTTTAGATAAATCACGCAATCTCCTTGCTCTGAAAAAATATATAGTGTTGTGGTCCGCACGCACACACTGAGACCTGAACGCCGACTCAATATATTGTCGTGCCGAATAGGTCCGCTTATACCGAAGCTCTACAGGGTTTAGATAATCAATCAAGACCCGAACCTTGTTCCACCTGTACGGGATGATAATTACTGTTCTAGCAAGATACAACGGATTAGAGGGACACGGTACCTCCTTACCTAAGTAATCCTCCATAAATACTCGTTGATAATGCAGACTCTGGCGTACTGCTTTCCAACCCAACGGCATATATCTACGACCCCTCACGACGGATCGCTACGGTATGCCAACACTTCGTCTATCGTGAGCAGATTTACAGCGCCGTCCTCGTCTATCTCCACGTCCCCGGTAAGCGAAATACACACGCCAGCAAGCCGGGAGTCGCCCTCCTCAACCCACTGTTTCACCGTACACACTCCGGCCTTGAGTGGATGGTTGGGTCGTCCCAAGGTCCAACAACCCACGCCAGCATCCCCAGCTCCCACGCAGTCACAAGCCCACGCCGAACACGGAGCCAGCTCGCCATCGGGGACCGGACAGTCTACCCATACGTCGTGAGAGTATCCGTCCAGCTCGATCCTAAATGTGTGCTTGCCGACGTTAACACTGGGCACTACATCAGGGATGCAACCGCAAGTGCAGCCACCTCCCTGACATCCGTGAGGTCCGGGTCCGTGGCAAGCAAAGCATACGTCGATCGTCATTCGTACACCTTTAGGAATTTTATGGGCTTGCCGTCCATCCCCAGTACTGGCGTTGACTCCGCCACGATAGGACCTCGCAGCTCTCCGAGGGTCTCCATGAGTGCGATCATCGTATTGGAGATTAGAAGTTGCAGGTCCTCGACTTGTCCGGTGACGGACACCCTATTATCAGACTTGGCGGCTTGCGAAATATCCAAAAATCGGTGACCCATCTCATGCGCAAGAGATGCGAACGAGAATGCCACTTCGGCTAGCTTGGCGTCTACCTCCTCGGCAAACGTCATGCCTGCACCTCCTCGACCGTGTAGCTCCCACCGTCATATGCCCAGATCATTCCTATTTGCTCCGGCGTAAGGGTGTCCAGCATGTAGCCAGACCAGGCGTTATATGCGCCTAAGAG
>DAIDHF010000092.1 GCA_027452005.1 Acidimicrobiales bacterium | reverse complement strand
GCGGATCCATTGGTTACGTCCACACGGTCGAGTGTGCAATAGGCTATCGGAAGGTCTTGTGCCTCGATACAGGTAAAGCCGCCCAGGTCTACCAACACGCGGCTGTTTTGTTCCCCATAGACCTGGGCGACAATTGGTTCTAGGGTCTTGCCCCAGAAAATTCTTTCTGACTCCACTATGAGGGTATTAGAGGCGACTTTTTCTATATATAGCGCCAGGGGGGACTTCCAGGGGCTAAGGCCAAGGGCTGCCGCGGCGTCCGATGCCCCTAGTCCCATCCGACGGCGCTCTAGCCACTCATCTCGGTCTTGCTCTAAATATGCCCGTAGTGCTGTAGTCACTCGTAGATCCTTCCCGTCATCTCTTGCATATGCACAAACCCATGAGGCCATGCCAGCTTGGTGGTGCGCTCGATGGGTCCGCGCCACAAACATACACACACGGCCCTTGCTCGTCCATCCTCAAGTCGTCTCACGTCTACTCGGTGATATTGTCGAGAGCCTTCTAGTGGAGTCACTTGATTGACTATATAGATGATTTGAGAGGTTGTCAATAGCAAAGTGTAGATTTTTATTGACATATCATAAAATCATAGATATGATAGCAGTATGACAGACGTGACCGAGATTGACGAAGGCCCCATAATGAGCATGACTGACATAGGGGATATGCTTAATCTTACACCTCAGACCGTGCGGCAATACCGTTCGTGGGGGATGCTACCAGATCCAGATGGATTTGTCGCACGGTCCCCCTACTGGCATATGGACACAATCTTGGCATGGCAAAAGTCGCGCTTCAAAAAGCGCGGACGACCACGGGTAATTCGATGAGGGGTAGCAAGAGATCACGTACCCCTGGAAGCTGGCAATTGAGGGTACATTATGTTGATGACAACGGCAACCCCCGTTGGGCGAGTAAGACTGTACGAGGGACAGCGAGCGAGGCGGATACGCACCTTCGCAAACTCGTGCATGCCGTTGAGAGTGGACACTGGGCGACAGGCCAACAACTGGCCAAGGATTGGATTTCTCGGTACGTAGAGGATAAGTGCGCAACGTGTAGCCCAACCACAAGCCGGAAATACCGCGCACTCTTGAGCAACGTGATTATACCAGGATTTGGTAATACGCGCTTGGCTGATATTTCCGCTCCCCAATTAGAGAACTTGTATCGTGCTAACCAAGGTGCATCACGGCTTGCCCATATCCTCATAAAAGGTGCCTTAGCCAAAGCGGTGAGGCAAGGACTCATAGAACGTAATGTGGCACTTGTGGCGGATGTACCAGCCTCATGCAAGCGGGCGAACGGTGCCCAACTAACCCCCGAGGGGCTACAGGCGATGCGGTCCTATGCACAAAAAACAGATCCAGTCCTCGGAATAGCAATTTCCCTGGCGGCACTATCGGGTCTTAGACGAGGCGAATTAGTGGGGTTGAGATGGAGTAACTGGGACGGGGAGATTTTGCGAGTAGAGGATCAGATCGTGGTCCTAGATGGGTTGTTGCGTAAAGACACAAAAAGCCACACTGCAAGGAGTGTGGCTCTAGGGGGAAC
Organism: Acidimicrobiales bacterium; assembly: GCA_027452005.1. Taxonomy (GTDB): domain Bacteria; phylum Actinomycetota; class Acidimicrobiia; order Acidimicrobiales; family JAKAVM01; genus JAKAVM01. The sequence continues at coordinate 4,772 of DAIDHF010000092.1, read as the reverse complement.
TGGTAGGGAGATGTTGGAAGCCTATCGGGCTGGATGTATCCGACTGGCGAGTACTGGCAAACGTGCCTATCCGTTCCCGGATGCACCGTTATTATCTAGGGATGGTAGAACGCCTATCCACCCGGACGTGCTTGGGCGACAAGTGAGTGCGCTCGCGACCAAGTGCGGGTTGCCTGGGGTTCATCTCCACTCGCTAAGACACTTCACTGCTACGCAAATGGTGTCGAGGGGTACCGATATTCGCACCGTGGCCGCGAGACTTGGCCATGCGGATCCCGCCATGACTTTACGCGTGTACGCCCACGCTATCCCAGGTAACGATTCTGAAGCTGCCGATACCCTGGGGCAGATAATTGGTCTCGATGAAGAAAGAAAAGAGAAAAGGAGAATAGGAAATGAGTGAAGAAACTGGGACTCAAAGTGTGCATCAGATACGTCTCATTCGAGACGGCCTTGTAATGATGCTCTGCGTAGGGATCCTAACCTCGTGGTTACCCTATATAGTGACCGAGATAGCAGTAGAGGCAACAGGTGGAATAATCTTCCTGTTGTGGCTACTTCAGAAGGTCTCCCAGCTTTTGGCGTAGGGCGCATGGGCATGTGGTATGTCCGCACACCCCAAGCGCACATTTAAGCCACTGCCAGAGGGCCTCGCCTAACTCTATCCAAAGGGTCATACTACTCTCCCGAGTAGTTCCATATCTTTGGTGAGTGCAGAGATGGACAGGGACTCTAGGACACCGTGACCTGCCTCGATCCATGCTTCCGGCAATATCACCCACGCCTCGCTACCATAGGTAGCCCACCAGTCCGCTGTTGCGCTGGTTTCTTCCCCCCAGGTCTCGATAGCTAGGTCGCCATCGTTGCCAAAGCCAGACGCTGTGATGCAATGGCCTCCGATGGGGGCTTGTGGAGGATTGACAACGTGCCACGGCTCGCCCTCTTGGAATTGCGTCTCCGCATTCTGGGGTAGCTCTACGCCAAGGTACAACCCGCCGAAGGCAAAACAGGCATCCTGAAGCAACTGGGTGTCGCGTAGGTGGATAGGGGCAAACGCCGCTAACTTGGTGCCAAACAACCCATTCTGTTGCCAGTACGCAAGAACGTCTGCCTCTGCGAGACCTGAATCGGCCCCCCCTGTAAGTTCCATGTACGTAGAGCGCACAGCATCATCACCAGGGTATTCAAAGGTCTGGTCGATAGCACCATAGGCGAGCTGCAAAAGGTGGATCACCCCCGCTATGGTGCAGTCCCCCAGTGTATTGTTGAGCGCCATAGGGAAGGCACCCACATGGTTCGCATAATCGAACTCAGGGGGCGCGGTGGGAAGGGGATTCTCCGGCGATAGATACTCACCGAGGAAGCCCATTCGAGGGCTTTTGGCGGGTAGCTTGCCTCTGAAACCTGGGTTACGCACTTTTGGCAGCCTTATGTGCCGCGGCAACCTTTACCCCGAGAGCACCTAGCAATTGTGCTACACCACCTGCTACAACCGAGATGGCCGCGGCTAGTGCGGTGATCTTGGCGCTTGTGGTCGCTGACAGGTGGAACAGAGCGGCGACTGAGGGGATCGCCGCGGGTAGAGACAGGGCTGCCCCTATGATGTGGGTCACCAGTGTTTTCCAGTTGAATTTTGTTTGTGTTGCCATGTTACTATCCTTTCGTTATTTCGTTATTAGGTTCTTGACAAATTGTTCAGCTTCCCAGTCTGAGTGGGACGCTGTATGTGCTCCTCCCGGCCCTCGATGATGAAACACGCACAGCCATCGGAAGTTTGTATCTGATTCTACCCAAGCACCAACATCTGTGGTGTTGGAGATCCCAGGAAAGACCTTTTCCAAGGCGCTCAGATCTATGCCATTTTGTAGCGAAAACTCCACATAGCAGTGGTGTAACTCTAGGCCGGACTGCACACCACTTGAGTCGATGGTGCATAATACACCTTTCTCGTCTCGACAATCATCGAAGCCAATTAGCGAGCCGATATAACACCGTGCTGTTGGGCGGAATTTCTTGTGGTAATGCTCGAAATCTACATAATGAGGGTCGTCGGTGCGGGCTGGATGGGGAGGGAAGTGGACCACATAATGGTGGCTCTCGGTTTGGGTGTGTGCTGCGACACTTGTGCTATCTGACATTTGTCTCCTTTGGGATGTGGATATTTGAGGTTGAGATATGAGATTCAATTATTTGGGCCAAGTCATCTACCTTGGCGCACAGGGGCTTACCGTTGCGTCCAATTACGTCGATGGATAACTCATCCAGTTTGTGGTCGATCACAGCAAACCGAGCGTCGCCGTGGTCCAGACGAGCCGCTAGAGAAGGAACTGCTGACCTAATAACGTTCCCCGTAGAAGGATCGACAATGGCGGGAGCGCCAAAGAGCAGTTGTTCCTTCGCCTTGCGTATGGCGAGCCAACGACGAAAACTCCTATAGCGAGAAGCGAGCGCAGTTAGGATGCCCACAACGATCCCGACTGTGACCCATGCCTCCTCACCGAGATGTAATCCGGTTGAGGTTGATATTATGGCTACCACCTGAAGACTCCATTCTATGCTGGTACTGTTGCCGGGGCGAAGGGGTTAGGGTGGCCACCCAGAGCGGTGTAGACGTTCCCTACCTCTTTCGCATCTCCAAAGTTGAAATCGCCACCATCCTCGCCAACTAGGCTATAGCCGTCCCCGCTTGGACTCAGGCACGCACTTGCTATTGGACGGTCTAAGGTGGCTGCATTAGACCCACCGGCTGGGAGGCCAGGGTTGAGTTGCCCTATCGACCCACGGTATACAGCATCTCCTACCGCGAAAACTGAACCGTCACTACCAATGTAATAGGCTCCGTTGCCGGAAGGGGTAAGTAGTTTGCAGACAATCTTCAAGGGGTTCTCCTTTATTTGAGGTGGTGGATTCAATATCTCAAGTGTTCGGTCGATGATCTGTTGGCGTTGAGCCATAATCGGAGGGCCTGGGCAATTCCCGACCATCATAGGTATGCCATTTTGGCGAGCCACAAAGGTGCCCGTTTTGGTTGTGAGACAACTAACTGGGACTTGCGACCGTAGATCCGGTGTCTTATACCGTCGAGGTGTTTGCTTCCATCGTGTTCTGGATGGCACCCCAGCATCATGGCTAGGGGCGACATAAGGGAAGAACGCGTTAGCGCGTAACTTTACGGCTTCCCATGCTGGCATTATCCTCGCGTGCTTACCATGCGCGCGTTCCCATACATAGACGCTGTGTTCCTCAGTCATTTCCAACCCACCACACCAAACCAGATCAGCTAGGTAAGGGGGCACGACATATTCTACCTCGGTCAACTGCCATCTAGCCTGGTCTAGATTATACCCCGCGACCTTCATGCCAACTTTAGCATCGCGCAAAGGGAGCCAACCATCTTTGGCAAGAAACTCTGTCGTGTCAAGAGGTAAGCACTCAAGGTGGTCACCCCAAGCTGCTCCCCCCGTAACGTGCCCAGCTACTCCCCCTATAGTAGGGTCGTTAGTGATTTGAGGGGTGATTCCATAGGACTGAACTAGCCATGCAAGTAGTTGAGCGTCGTTCTCGATCTGGCTAGGTGTGAGAGAATCTCCACTGTTGCCTTCGTGCTCAACGCTAATCCAGTTAGGGTTACCGTTTACCTCTGCGTAAGCCATGTCCTGGGTGTCAACCCATTGTTGCAATGGACCAGCTTTAGGGTTACCGAAGTGTGCTGACACCTGCGTCCCTGAAGTATGGAACCAAGTATCAGTTCCAGGCTCGGTCCCTTCCTCGATATGAAGCACCAGCCCGATTATTTGTTCCATCCCTCCTGGCAAATAGTTTGTTGTCGGAAGTGGCCCGGACCAGGTCGCCTGTGGGAATAGCACTTATCGGCCTTCCTCTGCCCGTTCTCGCACCATGCGCTCCTGGACTGCTCTCACGAGTAGTGGATGGACGGCCTTGTGACGATGCGCTTTGGACCCACGCCAACCAGCCTGTCGAGCTAGACGGCGCAATGCCGCACGGTCTAAATGAGTGGCAGGGGCGGGAGTCGAACCCGCTACCTCCGGCTTATGAAGCTGGCGACTGGCCGTCTGTCTCCCCTGCTCTGTAGCCACGATCTTAGCACTCATATCGTGGGATACGGGACATGTGTAAATGGCGGTGCCACAATAGGCGTTATGCCGTTGGTCACCGCGTCCGGCCCGTACTCATCCACCAGGGCCTGATTACGGGCGAGATTCACGGCCAACTTGTTAGCAACAAAAGCTCGGATTCCGTTATGACACACTGCACACAGACCGAACTTCGCTCGGCTAAGTGGCTCCTCCAAGAGAAAGCCCGGCAAGTGAGGAAGGGTCTGGTTGTCGTCCTGCCACTCTCTTGAACATAGGTCACATGTGTGGCTGTAGACGGCGGGTGATTGTAGTGATGTGGTCATCTGTCTCCTTTAGGCTTGTATGGCCTCTATTGTAGCAATCCCGTAGGACCCGTTAGAGCCACTTTGGATTACACCTATATCACCAGCATCGGTGGCTGACTTGGTGGCCCAGGCAAGGTCCCATGAGTAGCTTGTACCGACAGTCAGGCCCGTCACCAGTATCTCGACAACCGCTCGGTCATATACCGTCAGGCTAGGCGTGACTACTGCGTCAATGCCTGAGTTTGGTACCTGTGTGGACGTGGAGTGATTTACCAGGCCGAAGATCAACCCAGCTAGTCCGGTGCTTTGTAGGACGCTAAGGGTGGCCCTAATTTTGGTCTGGGTGGACTGGGCTATGTGGGTGATCGTT
>DAIDHF010000091.1 GCA_027452005.1 Acidimicrobiales bacterium | reverse complement strand
CCCAGATAGATTTTCTCTGGTAGAGATCATCAGGTAGGAGGGATTTTTTCCACGTAATCTCCGCCATTTCACGCATCTCTCGCCTGAAAATCCCATGCATTGATGAAATGTGCCTGAGCACGATCTGAAACGGCCCAGCTCCGCAAAACGGACATATACGGTTCTCTAGCGCTTCTCTTAGCTCGGCAGGGTCGAATTGGCCCTCGTTGTTGATCAGGACGTTGGCCCGCTCAACATCCCTAGCTTTGTTGGCCTCTTCAGTCATTTTGCCTCCGCTCCCATTGCTTCGAGGAAGATGTTCCCATCGTGCGCTCCGGCGAATCGAACACCGGAGGAACCATTAGCGCGTTAGCTCGTATCTCCTTTCGCATAAGGCGCGCAGTAGCGCAGGGCTGTACTCGTTGTAACTGTCCTTAGTAACACCCCAGGGCGCGATTCTTTCCTGGTGAGCTATTTGCTCGTTGATATAATCAAGATTGTCTATATTGCCAATTCCATCAAGCTCAGGGTGTTCGTCAACGACACAAGGCGCGCAGCGCGTAGGACACGCCTGATGGAATTGGTCGCAGCGGTCTCCGTAGATTGTTTCCATTTTGATTATCTCCTTTTGATTGATTGCCTTGCAATATATGTATGCACGCAAAACGGATCAATGCAGCATCTCAGCTATGTCGAGAAACTTTCGGAGGTCTGACTCTCGCTTCCAAACGACCCCCTTTGGCAAAAACTCTCTCATCACCTTCTCGGATCCGCTCCCGGATATTCTTCACTTCCTCAATGATGGAAGGAACTGAAATATCTCTGACATCCCCCTCCCATATCCGCCAATTACTCCACCCGCAGACAGTGGCAGTGAAACGTCGTATATCCCCATCTCCGTATACCGACTCTGTGATTTTTGCGTCATTTACCCAACGGTTATGAACTCCAACTTTTCGCCAACGGTCATCCACTGCAACTTTCCTCTCGTCAATTCGGCTGGTTTGTCCTGCTCGATATATGTATGCACCCGACTCGGATCATTGCAACAACGCCACATCACAACATCGCAACATTCCAATCTCCAACTCCCGGTTATCGTGCATCTTCACTAATTTCCAACCAGATTCGTTGGCGGTGCATACATATAAAGCAGGAGTATTGAGACAAGGGGGGTTGCTATGTTGAGCCTGCACGACGCATGGACGTGGGATTTCTGGCTTGCCGACACTGGGCATGAGTACCACGCATTTTTCCTCAGAGCATCAAGGGCGCTAAGCAATCCCGACGCACGTCATTTTCGTGCAAGTGTTGGCCATGCAGTCTCTAAGGATCTCCGCAGGTGGAAATTGCTTCCAGATGCTTTAGTGCGATCCGAGCATCCTGGTTTCGATGACATTGCAACCTGGACTGGATCAGTGGTTCAAGGCCCAGACGGTGTGTGGCACAACTACTACACCGGAATCTCGACCGAAGAAAGTGGCCTCGTGCAACGCATAGGCATGGCCACCTCTACTGACCTGATTCGCTGGGAACGCCGACCCGACTTTACAATTCTTTCAGCCGATCCCCGCTGGTATGAGAAGCTCGGCCAGTCCTCCTGGGGAAATGAAGCCTGGCGTGACCCTTATGTATTCCCCGACCCGGACAACAATGGCTGGCACATGTTTGTCACCGCAAGAGCGCAAACGGGCATTGATGACGACAGAGGTGTTGTCGGGCATCTTCACTCTGATGATCTCATAACGTGGACGACGCTTCCACCACTTAGCCTGCCGGGAGCAGGGTTCGGTGTAGTAGAAGTGCCCCAGGTGGCAGTCATAGACGGCAAAGCCGTCTTGCTGTTCTCTTGTGGGTATCCAGACTTAGCGGCCTCAAAAAGAGACACGGGTGAACGTGGAGGCATATGGGCGGTAGTCGCAGACAATCCGCTCGGGCCATTTGATCTAACCCAAGCGTATCTGCTCACTAATTCGAGCCTGTATGCCGGTCGATTGGCACAAGATCGCATGGGGAACCCGGTGCTCTTGGCGTTCCACAACTACGACAAGTCGGGTTTGTTCGTCGGGGGAATGAGTGATCCACTTCCGCTCAAATGGGACATAGGAGGACATTTGGTTCTAGCGGCACGCTCTCGTTCTTTTGGCCCTTGCAGTGCTCGCCAACTCGCAATGGCTGGATAACAGCTTCTCTCCAGACTCTCACCCCACTCTCTAAAAGATCCGTTTTCGCTGCATACATATAAGGCACAACAACCAAGGAGCATTTATGAAGTTTCGCCGCACTACCCATGCAATAGGGTCCACCCCGAACCTTCCTGACCTACAAGCTTTCGCTTCTGCCATTAGAGCTGACAATTATGGTCTCAGAGTCGAATGGCAAAAAAAAGATGGAGATGATCCGATAACCGAGCCCGCCCGCCTCTGTATGTTCTATCGGATTGAGGGCCAAGATGGTAATGATGACTTGCTAGAAGAAGAATCTGCATTTTTTACCAATACAGCGATGTTATGTAAAGAATTGTCCAAAAGGGTTGGGGATCTCTATGCCCATGTCCGCGATTTACAAGTTTTACAAGTCCAGGTATTTTTTTATTCCGTGGCAGAGAGTTTTTGCAAATCGCACGCCAGTCATGGACGATTGTCGGAGAATGCCTATTCGGCTGGGTCACGCCAATATTGGGTTAGCCCAATGCGCACTCTAGGCCATGTCGACCTAGACCCATCTCAGTTTGCGAGCCACACGGAAACCATTTTCGAGTTACTAATCCGCGTCAGCGCTAGTACGGAAGATCCAACCATATTTGATCTATTAGTAGAATCATCGAAAACATGAGAGTAACCCCGCCCCCGTGTGATTGAGTGGTGATTATATGGGGCAAAAATTTGAGGTTTAGGAGACGGCAATGCTGCGGTGCGATACTTGTAAGAATGTCATGATCAGAATTTATACCGGTCCGATACTGGACCAGAGACTATTGGAGGGCTTTTGTGGCTATTAGAAAAACGTCACCAATACAGGGACTCCTTGATAATCAACCAGCTTCGGATATAGCCAATAGCAAGACCAGGGCAACGAAGGCTCCCGGGGCTACATCAGAACCGACAATGAATACGGCCGCACGGTTGACTGCGGTACAACCGTGACGACCAACGCCCTTGACAACCTACTCAGCCGTATCACCGACCTCGACCTTCGTCGCGCAGTAGAGAGTGAAGTCAATATTCTTCGCGACACCAAGGATTTCGGCCTGGTATTCGAGCGCCACCTGCCCGAAGAGGTTCGTCTTCTCTCGCACCCCATCACTCGCGGGGTCAAGGTGCAGGAGCGCAAGAGCGCCTCAAGCGAGACGTGGACGGTACACTCGGTGAAGGCGGGCATTGCCACTCTTGTTGATGATGATGATGGTGGTGACGCTGCGATCGAGCGTCCCATCGAAGATCTTGTGGTGGTTCGTGGATTCGGGGAGCCCATCTATCCGGGGCTGAAAAGCGTAGGCAAAGTCGAGCGAGGTGGCAATAAGCCGTACCACACAGTCATCAATGGCGAGAACTTCTACGCACTTGAGACACTACTTTATGCGTACGAGGGGCAGGTTGACTGCATCTACATTGACCCGCCTTACAACAGCGGGGCACGAGACTGGAAGTACAACAACGACTACGTCGATGGCGAGGACACATACCGCCACTCCAAGTGGCTCTCTTTTATGGAGAAGCGGCTGAAGCTCGCCCAGCGCCTTATGAATCCAGAAGGCTCCGTGCTCATCGTGACCATTGACGAAAAGGAGTACCTCCGACTTGGCCTTCTCTTGGAACAGGTGTTTCGAGGATGCGATATCCAGATGGTGTCCAGCGTTATCAACCCGAGCGGCTCATCTCGGCAGGGCCGATTTGCGCGGACTGACGAATATCTTTTTTTCGTTTTCATTGGCTCAGCTAATATCACGCCATGGACAACGGACATGTTAAGAGATCAATCAGAGAGTGCTAGGAAGAAGGTTCGTTGGAGCAGTTTGATTCGGAACGGTGAAGGCAGCCGCAGGACTCGCATCCCAAGTCTCTTCTATCCGATATTTATTGGCAAGGAGACGGGAGACTTTCACTCCGTTGGAGAGCCCCTAGCACGGGATGCCCTCGCAGATTCTGTCGTGTGCCCGCCCGAAACACTGGCAATGCTACCAATTGATGGAAGTGGACAAGAGTTGATGTGGCGGCTCCATCCGCCCACCCTTCGAGATTATTTGTCGAAGGGTTATGCCAAGTTCGGAAAGAGAGACAATAAGACTGGTTTTCGAGCACCTCAATATCTTCAGCGTGGGACGATTAAGAAAGTTGAATCTGGAGAAATCAAGACTTTGGGTAGGGATGAAGAGGATGCCATGGTCATTGAGTTCGAAGAGGGCGCCAAGACATACTCTCCCATGACCGTCTGGAATCGAGTGTCACACTCAGCAGGCGACCATGGCTCAGCTATGCTGAAAGCTCTAATTCCAGGACGCAAGTTTCCGTTTCCGAAGTCACTTTACGCGGTCGAGGATACGCTTCGGTTCTTTGTAGGTGACAAGCGAGATGCACTGATTCTTGATTTCTTCGGTGGTTCTGGGACGACGACCCATGCCGTAGCTCGACTAAATCGGCAAGACGGAGGTCGGCGGCGGTCCATCCTTGTCACCAACAACGAAGTCTCGGACGACGAGGCGAAGGCATTGCGCAAGGCTGGGCACTACCCGGGGCAACTCGATTGGGAGACGCTCGGCATCTTCGAGCACATCACCAAGCCACGTGTCACCGCCGCGGTTACCGGAAGGACTCCAGATGGCCATGCCGTGGCAGGCAGTTATAAATTCACAGATATGTCCCCAATGGCCGAGGGCTTCGAGGAGAACATTGAGTTCTTCGAGCTAACGTACCTCGACCACAACAGTGTTGCACGAGGTAAGGCGTTCGAGGCTGTGGCACCACTGCTGTGGATGAAGTTCGGTGCGCTGGGACCCATCATCACGAAAGTGAAGAAGCCCTTCGCCGCACCCGCGGGCTCAACCTACGCGGTGCTCTTCGACATCAACCGCTGGCCGGAGTTTGTCGAGGCCCTTCGGGACCGGGAAGAGGTGCGCTACGCGTGCATCGTCACGGACTCCCTCGCGCAGTTCCAGCAGGTAGTGGCCGAGATGCCTCACACGATGGGTGTGTCAATGCTCTATGAGGATTACCTGCGGAACTTCGAGATCAACACAGGGGCGGGACGATGAAGTTTGAGCTATTTGGGTACCAGGTGGACGCCGCGGCCGACATCGTCAGCGCCTTGGAAGAGGGATACGCCCGCTTCAACAAGAACGGCAAGCTGACGGCGGTGTCGCTCGCCGCCCCGACCGGGGCCGGCAAGACCGTCATCGCGACGGCCGTCATCGAGCAGTTGCTCTACGGAAGCGACAGCACCACGCCCCGTACCTATACGACTGTGCTCTGGGTAACTGATGACCCGAGCCTCAATGAGCAGACCAAACGCAAGATGCTCCAGGCGTCGTCCCTCATCCAGCCCGGCCAGCTTGTGACCGTGGATGACTCGCTTGACCAGAAGACACTGGATCGAGGCAAGGTGTACTTCATCAACATTCAGAAGCTTGGTAAAACGACGAGCTACGTAACAACGGGCAACAAGCGACAGCACTCGCTGTGGGACATCATCGGCAACACCATCGAGACCTGTGGTGACGACTTCTTGCTCATCATCGACGAAGCCCACAAGGGAACGGCCACGAATAACGGGCGCAAGTCCATCACGGCCCGACTGATGGACGGCACCGACGGTGCACTTCCGCCGCCGCCCGTGGTGCTTGGCATCTCCGCCACGCCCGAGCGCTTCGTCGATGCCATCACTCGTGGTGGCCAACGCACTCTTCAGCCCGTGAGTGTGGACAATGAAGCAGTACGTCTGTCGGGACTCATCAAGGACAAGATAAGCATCCGTCACCCGAAGGAGTCCCAGCCGGGGGACTCGACGCTGCTCTCGCTCGCCATAGAAAACTTGAAGAGCTACGACCAACTGTGGGCGAAGTACGCCCAGGAGCAGAACGAGCCGGTAGTGTCTCCCGCCTTAGTCATCCAGATCAAGGCCAAAGCCACCGACGCAGAACTAAGAGAAGTGCTCGATACGCTGGCGGAACAGTGGAGCATTCTTGATGGCAAGGCCATCGGACACTCCTTCCAAGATCACTCCACCCTGAACTTGGGCACCCGGAGCGTTCGCTACGCCGCTCCTCAGGACATTCAGGACGATCAGTACTTGCGCGTGGTCCTCTTCAAGGAGGCCTTGTCCACTGGCTGGGACTGCCCACGAGCTGAGGTGATGTTCTCATTCCGCACCGCTCAGGACTACACGTACATCGCACAACTCATTGGGCGCATGGTTCGCACCCCACTTGCTCGACGCATCAGCACGGACGGTGTACTCAACACAGTGGCGCTCTACCTTCCCCACTACGACGACGACCAGGTGGCCAAAGTCGTGAAGAGCCTCGAATCCGACGAGGGTGGTCTCACTCCGTCCATCGAGATTGATC
>DAIDHF010000090.1 GCA_027452005.1 Acidimicrobiales bacterium | reverse complement strand
AGGGCTCGGTTCGATCCTCGGCGCCCGGGTGTTGGGAGAATTCGGGGATGACCCGAACCGGTACCAGGATGCCAGGTCTCGCAAGAACTACGCCGGGACAGCTCCCATCACCAGGGCGTCAGGGACCAAGAGGGTGGTGCTGGCGCGCTACGTGCGCAACCGCCGCCTGGGCGATGCTACCCGCCTATGGGCCTTCGCTTCCCTCAGCACCTCTCCAGGCGCGAGAGCCTACTACGACTCTCGCCGGGCAAAGGGGGACGGGCACAACTGCGCCCTCCGTGCCCTGGCCAACCGCCTGGTGGGAATCCTGCACGGCTGTCTGGCCCACCGCGAGGCCTATGACGAGGTCAAGGCCTGGGGACATCGGGCCGGATATGCCCCGGACGGCTCGGCCCAGGCAGCCTGACTCATGCGAACTACAGTACGTTCTACAGACTCAGACTTGACAAGTTACAGCCGTGGGATGTCTTGGAGCTCCGCGAAGAGCCCATTTTTTTGCCCTCGGTGCCGGCCGGGGGATTATCTGCAGCCGGTGCTGCCACCGGCCGGGCTTCACAGATTTGCTCGTTGACCTCGATGATCTGCTGGCTGACCGCAACGAACCTTCGGTGGTTGGCCACCTCCCGAGTCACCTTCTCCAGTTCCGGCCCCGGGTGTAGCTGCTTCGACTCGGTCTTGCCATCCACCGAGCGCGTCAACCGATGCCGGGGGCCATGCCCGGGATGGTCCGGGTCAGCACAGGCGCAATTGGCTCTTCCGCACCGACGGTAAGTCACCCCCACGCTGCCTCGCCGCAGATCGCCGGACTGGGCCAGGTCCTGGTAGAGATGCGATCTCTGCCGCTCCAGTTCCTCGATGGTCTGCAATGGACATCACCTCTTGTGTCTGGCCGCGGTACAACGTCCAGATTACCACAACAGGCCTCTCCGGCTGAACACTCCCCACAATCTCGTCCCACATCCGCCGCACCGCCGCACCCATTTCACTTGACAGTCGCGCTAGGCTAGACTAACCTAACGCTGACCTGAAGTTGGCATGGAGGTTCCGTATGGCGCAGTCAAAGCAGCACACGATCCTTGGTAGGGCGAGTAGAGGCCGTCGCCTAGAAGTGGCACGGTCTGCTCCGAACGCGATTCCCCTGACAGCGGAGGAACTTGAGCAGATTGCTGGAGGGTTCGTCATGGGATCCCCCGGCGGTGGAGGCGGTACGCATGTTTCTCGACCCGGTCCCCAAGAACTCAGTGAGTGACTGAGTAAGGTAGGAGACGGAGCGTGGACGCTCCAGGACGAGGGTCCACGCTCCATTTCAAATTGTGTGGCGGCGCAGGATCCGGGTGCCTTATGTTCCTCAGTCAACTGAGGGTGACTGCGGGTTGGCGTGCTTGGCTAGCGTGCTCCAGTTGCACGGCCACAATGTCTCCCCGTTGGAGTTGTCTGACTTGGCTCCGGTCGGGCGAGACGGTCTGGCGGCAAAGGATCTATTAGACCTTGGAAGACGGCTCGGCCTGGAGGCGTCCGCCCTTAGGGTCGATCCATCCGAGATCGGCACGCTCTCGCCCAGTTCTGTGTTGCTTTGGGATCGAAGCCATTTCGTGGTCTTGGAATCATCGGATCGCATGTCTGTCGTTATAGTCGACCCGGCGCGGGGTAAGCGGCGAGTCCCCGTTCAGGCTGCTGTTGACCACTTTGGGGGCGTGTTTTTTCTTCTCATTCCGGGGGAGTCGTTCCACAAGAGGCGCTCCCCACCGTCACTGGTATTGCGCTGCTACCGAACACATCTGGGAGGACGCCGTGTTCTTGGGAGTCTAGTACTCACATCCGTCGTCAGCCGCCTAGCTACGCTGGCTATCCCGATACTACTCGGCCTCCTAGTCGCGAGCTTCCTTGGTGCCCACTCCGAATTCTGGAGCGCCATCACAGTTATGGCTGCAGTGGTCGCTGCAGCGTCCCTGGTTGGAGCTGCGGCCACACGCACCCGAACGCGTCTGTTGGGCCGTACAAAGGCCGAGATGGATGCCGCGCTAGAGTCCGAATTTCTCGATGCTCTGACCACAGCAGAACGCCCACTGCAGTCAGGAGCTGAGGGGAGCTTCAACGAGCGCCAGGTGCAGGCGCTGCTCACTCTTCGAGTACTGTCTCCCGTCGGCATCTTCGTCGCGGTACTAGATTTAGGAGTCTCGACATTGCTACTGGGGGCGCTGGCTCTGGTGAGCATTGAAATGGCCGTGCTACTGCTCTTAGTTGCGTTGTGCGGCTCGTGGCTCATTCTCCGGCAGCGCGAGGCTGTGATCACAGCCTCGAATGAGGTCGCTGCAGCGCGCGGGGAGACGCAGCTGCGGTTGCAGCAGACGTCCCGCGGGATGGAAGACCTTCGTCCAAACAATCTCGCTGCACTGGCCACCCAATGGTGCCTTGAGGCTGTCGGTGACGAGAAGGCCGCCAATACGGAGCGCGCATATCTGCGGTCACGCGCAGACGCAACGATACTAGGACTCCAGATAGTCGGCCCTGGTGTCCTGGTGGTGCTCTCGGCGATATTGGTGCATGCGGGTCAATCCACGATCGTCGGCGTGATTATCATGTTGGCCTTCGCCATCTCCTTCCTACAGCCGTTAGCAGCCGCCCTGCAGGGAGTCCTCAGCTTATCGGCAGCAGCCCCTTATATTCGACAAATTGACGGCGGGCTCGCCCGGCGGCGGCGCAGGAATCCCGCTACTGTCGCATTGGTCGAGGCTCCGCGCGTTAGGGCGCGAGGGCTCACTTACATCTTCCCGGCGGCCCCAGAAGCGCTGCTTGCGGGTATCGATGTCAGTCTTTACCCTGGCAGCCTGACAGCGATCGTGGGGGCTACTGGATCGGGCAAGACCACGCTGGTCCGCCTCCTCGCAGGCGCTCTTAGTCCGTCTGATGGACGCGTAGAGTGGGTGCAGGGGTCCGTCGTGACGATTGCTGACCAGTATTGCGCAGCAGGGCTTGGGTATGTCCCACAAGGAGCCCGACTGGTTGGTGCCACGATTAGGCAGTGCCTGACCCTTGGCGAGACGCGCACTAACGATCCCCAAATCTGGGCGGCATGCGATGCTGTGCAGATTGCAGACGACATTCGGAGCTTCCGACTGGGCCTCGACAATCCGCTCAGTGTGGATGGCTCGGGGCTTTCGGGTGGCCAATACCAGCGACTCTGCATCGCGAGGGCCCTACTCCGCCAACCGAAATTCCTTGTTCTTGACGAGGCCACGAACAGTCTCGACTCTGCAACTGAGAGCCGCATTCTCGTCCACCTACGCCAGAGCGGGGCCACCGTAGTTTGGGTTTCGCACCGAGACGCGGTGGCCGCAGCCGCTGACATAGTTCTTTCGCTCAACGAAGGCAAAGTGAAGATGACCCAGCATCCACGAGTACGTGAAGGCATTCGGATTGGTGCTGCAGATCCGCCTTGCCTTCCGAGGACGGGCGTAGTGCAGTGACTAAATCAACCACTCAAGTCAACACAGTATTCTTGTCGACCAAATTTCACGATGTGCCCACACATTATCAAGGCTCACGTCAGTCCGAAGAGCCACTTGATCTGATGTATATCCTTCCCGTCGCATCCCAGGTCGGCGAAGTGCGACTGGTCGATGTGTACAACTTAACGGACGCCGACATTCAATTCGTAAGAAGAGCGGACGTTTTGGTTGCCTCGACAACTAATAGTTACCTGCAGTGGAACAATCATCCACTGGGGCTGGACCTCTTTGGCGAGGCCTGGCGACGCATTCACGCGCTAAGGGAACCTGCCTTTCGCTGGTCAGCGGTACTGGGGCCGCACGTTCTGTCGCACCTTGCTGAAATTCAGCAACTTGGGGCGACCCGGGTTTTGTCAGGAGAGGCGGAGCTTGAGTTAGGCAGGTGGATCCTGCGTCTGGCGTCGAACGACACCGGGAGCGAGACGGTATCCAACGCTAGGCCATACATCGTATCCGATCTGGACCAGTTGCCCGCGCCCGGCTACGAATGGACCAGGCCGTTCGACTTCAACGCTCATAACCATCCAGGTTCGGTGCGGGCTGGGCATCTTTACGAGGCGTCCCGAGGTTGCCCGTACATGTGCTCGTTCTGTAACACCGTCACTCACCGACGTGAGCACCGGACCAAGACGGTTGCGAAGGTACGGGATGACCTTCTGCATCTCATGTCAGTTTCCCCTAGACGTTACGTTTACTTTATTGACGAGTCGTTCGGGTTTCGTGACGACTGGACGCTTGACCTCTGCGAGTCTGTGGCCCCCCTTGGGCTTAATTTCGGGGCCCAGGGAAACCTGAGATTCATGACGCCGCAGAAACTTGAAGCGATGGGCCGCTGTGGGTTCATATCTATGGAGTTTGGCCTGGAGAGTGGTGATGATCGAATCGTCAGAGCAGTGGGCAAGAATAATCGGCTTGATGCGGTGCCGACGATCCTCACTCAAGCCATAGAAGCCGGCATCGCACCATTGCTGTTCGTTCTTGTCGGTTTGCCTGGAGAGACGGCGCAGACTCTACGGAGCACGCTGGACTTGCTCAGTAGAGTGCCGGCTGGCACTCGGGTGTCTGTCGCTATGCCGACTCCGTACAGGGACACAAGACTATGGCGTTGGGGCGTTGAGGATGGACTGATCCCGGCGGGGGCGCATGGCCGTGATCTGTATCGCTATAGCGGTATGGTGAGGAACACGTTGAACATAGACGCTGGTGACGCTCGGCGATTCGTGGAGAGGTTCGGTCCAAATAGCTGGGTGTCGCCGAGATATCTTTCGGAACTGGAGCAGCATTTGTTTGAAATGGTCGGCGCTCGGTAACCGGGGTGCTTCTTGATGAGTTACGGCGAGACCCCCTGGCGGCTTGGACTATCATGGAGCGGTATGTAAATGATGGATCCCCGAGTGGTTGGTCACACGGACCCTTTCAGGTAAGTGAGCGGTATAGACCGATGTGGAAGGAGGCTACATTTGCGGTGCCGGTGGTCGATGTAGCTCGACTTCCGACCACTCAGTGGTACGCTTCCCCGCACGAAGCAGTTCGGCTGGTGCACGAAAAGCTAGACGACGGGCACGGCCTGCCGATCCATCCCGACCTCAAGCTCCTCGGGCGCCTTAGGACGATGGGTGCGATAGATGCCAGTCCGACATCGTCTTCGAGGACGGTCGCACTTCGTGCGCCCTACGAACGGATGCACATTAAGCTTCACTATGCGAACTTACTAGGCAGGGCGCCCAGGGAGCTGAATGCCCTTAGAGTGGAGCGGAGCATTCTGGTTTCACGAGACCTTGACCGCATCTGGTCCGGGGGATGCCTCCCTGCGTGCATAGGGTACCTGCCCGAGACGTGGGGAATGGTAGTACAGGCCAAGGAGCAGTCTGTCGGAGTCCTGCTCCGGGAAGCGAGGCCAAGGTTAGGAGGGACTGGGGCCGGAGGGGCCGACGATGGAATCCCAATCCTGCTGCCCCTGTTCGCGATGTTTTCGCAGGACGTACGTTTCCCCGAGCATCCAACCCTTATTGAACAGTTGGGTCGCGCAACGGTCGGAGTGTTAGCCTATCGGGAACGCCTTGCACGCCTGCTAATTGAGAGCTTCCTTTGGCTTTGGCTCCGGGTGGGTCTGTTGTTTGAGGCGCACGCACAGAATCTTCTGGTAGCCGTGGATCAGCATCTGCTTCCGTCGTCCGTCGTGGTGAGGGACTTTCAAGACGTAACAGGAGACGCTGAAGTGCGCGCACTTTTGGGTCTTGACACCGTCGTGGGCAAGCGGTCGGAGATCGGGCAGTTACGGAACCTACGTAGCTGGCACTGGGACACCAAACTTGGGATCTACGCACTGAGGCCTGTCTTGAACATTGGAGGTTCTGGAGGGGGGACACGAGGGATGTGGTTCGAGATGGGAGCATATGCCAGGACGATAGCGGCAGATCTCGGGTACCAGTTGGGGTCCTTGCTGCCACCCGGTGAGAGGGCGGACATTGGTCCTGGCGTACCCAGGTGGGATCTCACGGGACCATCGTTCGTGCTCCAGAGCGATGAGGTCCTGCGGTAGTACGATTAGCTGCGGAGGAACGGGGCTTGACCGGGTCGAACGGGCAGTCGCCACGGCTTGGCGACGGCGATAGAGTGGGCGGTACGTCGGCGCTGAATGCGCCCGGCTCGGCTTGCCTCATGCGTCTAGCTCAAGCACGTGCTGAGAAGCGACTGGGTATCACGTTTGGTGGGGTGAGAGTACGGTTCCGGCTGGGGGACCCGATGATGCTAGAGCACCTGAGCCGATATAGCCTAGTGGGAGACAACACGACGGGACTTCTAGGGGCCGGGGACGATGACATTGTCAGCGTAGTAGATCGCGACTTGTTCCACGCAGTTACGCACGCGCGTCGAAGGCCGCAGGCTTGGCGAGAGATTTTTGTCGGGGCCTATGCCCGTCGTATCTCGCTGGGCCGCGGAAGGAGTGGGTGGGAGGTGCGCTGGCTGCGGTCGTCGGACGCAGCTTTCGTCATCGAGCACGGGAACTCGAGAATAGCCTTGGTTCGCGGGGATGGAGCCAACGCTCGGGCCTTTCCGCTGCGGCTCGCCCGCGAGCTCGCGCTGCGGGCTGCCGAACATCGAGATGACGGTATCTACCACGCATCCGCTGTGGCATTCGACAAGACGAGTGCTCTGCTCATCTGCGGACCATCTGGGAGCGGTAAGACAACGCTAGCATTACTTCTTGGACGCTCCGGGTCTGCATCTGTGATCTCGAACGACTATACCGTCGTAGGCCGCGAGAAGATCTCTGGCATCCCTCTAATCGTGCGGATTGGAGTCGGAACCTTGTCGTTGAGGTCTTTGTCGGGCCTGCGTGCTCCGGCGCTGACGGAGGCTCGTCCCGGGGTTGTGCCGGGAGGGGCCGACACCCTGCCGGCCGATTGGGGTT
>DAIDHF010000089.1 GCA_027452005.1 Acidimicrobiales bacterium | reverse complement strand
GTTCAGGCGGATTCAACTCTCTATGGGGGATCAGCTGTGTGGGTACATCCTACTGTATGGCCGTAGGTGGAGAACTCACCTCTCTGGCCTATCAAAACCTTGCTCTTGAATCCACCGATCAGGGGGCCAGC
Source organism: Acidimicrobiales bacterium (assembly GCA_027452005.1). Lineage (GTDB taxonomy): Bacteria > Actinomycetota > Acidimicrobiia > Acidimicrobiales > JAKAVM01 > JAKAVM01. The sequence goes on along the minus strand of DAIDHF010000089.1, from coordinate 7,099 downwards.
TGGAGTGTCCCGGCAAATCCCCCAATTGAGGCAGGAACCTCCGGGGGCACAACTACCAACAATGACCTGGTTGGAGTCAGCTGTCTCTCCCAGGCTACTTGTGTCGTTACCGGGTTTTACGACAACTCGTTGAACATATCTGAACCCTTGATGGAGACCTATGGTGGGAACTGGACCCTGTCGACTGTTACGGACACCGGGAGTTCGTCGGATAATTACATCCCATGGTCAATTGGTTGCGAGAGTTCTAACCTATGTCTAGTTATTGGTGGCTACCAACAAGGTTCTAGTCAGTACGGCCTCGTTGAGCAATCAACCGATCAGGGGTCCACGTGGGATCAGATTACAACCGCGGCAAACTCCGCTCCCGGGTTCTTATATGGAGTTTCGTGCGTCTCTGGCGGCTTTTGTGTTGCTGTCGGAGGACTCGGGAATAGTACTTATGCACAAACTTACGCCACGGCTAGCACTTGTAACACTTCTAGCGGCAACCTAAGCAATCAAGATCTTTCTGGATGTAACCTGACCTCTTCCAACTTACAGGGCAAAAACCTCAAGGGTGGAAATCTATCTAGTACAAATCTCTCCGGCTCCAGCCTTCAAGGTTCAAACCTAATGAATGCCGATCTATCTGGGGCCAATTTATCCGGGGCCAACCTAAGTGGGACAAACCTAAAAGGGGTAAACTTTACTAATGCAATACTTGACGGGGCCTCTTTATCTGGAGCAAATCTGAACGGGGCCATATGGTCCAATACAATATGTCCTGATGGGACCAACTCCAATAGCGACGGAGGAACCTGCGTAAATAATCTATAGCTTGCGAGAAGCATGCCTAGATAACACCTAAAACTTTCAAGAATCGACTTTTCGGGAAAGGTTGATCTGATTTTTTTGCCGAGACAGTTGCTGGATTTCGGGGACCCGACCAAAAGACAAAACCCTCTCCGGTCCCCTTGATAGATGGGTGAGGAGTCGGTTTATGACGCGGTGCATGTTGGCACTCACCTATTTTTTCTTATCCCTGCGAAATCAGCGCAATATAAGGGCAAGGACACCTGTAAGCACGCCCGAGCAGAGCGTCGAAAAGGCGTCACACCAAGGCCTTGACTCACTGCAACTGGTTTAGCGTGTTATAAAACTAGTATGGTGGGGAACAGTGATTGTCGTGCCCGATAATACCTCTGTACTTGCAGTAGCTGACGCTAGGGCATGGGCGCAGTGGCTCAGAAAGCAGGCCCGACACTCTGAAGGGGTCTGGCTAGTTCTGGCCAAAAAGGGAACTACCGATCCGACGACTTTGACTTATGAGGAGGCCCTCGAAGAGGCAATCAGTCACGGCTGGATAGACGGGCAACTCTTGAAGGGTGACAACCGTACTTTCCTGCGGAGATTTACTCCGCGAAGATCAGGTTCGTTGTGGTCGAAACGCAATGTAGCAATAGCTACCCGGCTCATTGAGGAGGGTCGAATGCATCCAGCTGGTCTAGTTGCAGTCGAGCAGGCCAAGCAAGATGGTCGTTGGGAGCGTGCTTATTCTGGCCCGGGGACCATCGAGATTCCCTCCGATCTTGCCTGCGCTCTCAAGGCCACCCCGCTGGCGAAAGCGATGTTCGAGAGTTTGAGCAGCGCTAACCGCTATTCCATCCTCTACCGGGTGACCACGGCCAAGCGTGCCCAGACGCGTCAACAACGAATCGAGAAATTCGTGGCAATGCTTGCGCGCGGCGAGACGATCCATCCTCAGCAATAGTCCAAAAGCTGTGATCGACCTGGCCAGGCCGCTGCTAGTCGGTGGCGGTCATCAAAACAGTTACAAGACCGATAAGCTTCAATATTGCTAAGCCCTTGGGACGGGATTTGGATAGAGCTGAAACCAATGCTCACCTTTTATCGCAGTATCAACATTCGCCCAAATCCATACCCCAAGTAAGAACGCAAATCCAATATCGATCCCCGTGAGCATGATCCCGATGAGATTCAGCGCAAAACCTACCCAGAACTTGGTCGCATCACGACGGTAAGTATAGAGCCAGGTTGTCGAGCTAAGTATAACCGCAAGGACGACTGCCACGCCCTTAGACCTGGGTGAAGACAGAGGCGTTCCGCACTTTACACACAAAATTGCTGACGGCACGGTTTCTGCGTTGCACGTGGGACACACGAGGCCGTTGTAGGGCCCACTCCTAAAGGGCTGGTATCCACCTGGGATTACATTACTCATCATGCGCTCTTTCTAAGTCTCTCCGATAATACCTTAGAACTTCCACCCGGAGCCATAGAGACTCCATACAGGCTATCGGCCTGTTCCATTGTGCGCTTTTGATGGGAGACGATAATCAGCTGGGCTTCCTGTCGGAACTCGTTGACCAAATCCAGAAATCTGGTCAGGTTGGCATCATCGAGGGCTGCCTCAACCTCATCTAGTACATAGAACGGAGATGGCCTTGAGCGAAATACAGCAAACAGGTACGCCAGAGCAACGAGCGATCGTTCGCCACCCGAAAGTAGTGATAGCTTCTTGACGTTCTTGCCCGGGGGCTTGGCCTCAATCTCAATCCCGGTCTCAAGTAGATTGGTCGGGTCGGTCAAGATCAACTTGCCCAGACCACCCGGAAACAGAGTCGCAAACAGGGCGGTAAAGTTAGACGACACGTCCTCAAAGGCCATGGCGAACTCGGCCTGAATCTCCTCGTCTATGGCCCTTAGAACCTTCATCAGGTCACGCCGTGCCGACTTGATGTCTTCAATCTGAGTAGATAAGAACTCGTAACGCTCTTGTAGGGTAGTCAGCTCTTCAAGTGCGAGTGGATTTATTGGACCCAGTAGCTTTAGTTCCCGCTCCAACTCGCGGGCCCTCTGCTTGGCGGTCATTCCTGGTGGCAGACCAGGACACTGACACGCCATGGCAAATTCGGGCTCACAATCGAGGTCACGTCGAAGGGCCTCCACCGCCATCTCGCCCCTTAGGGTGTTCTCAGCTAAATCTAGTTCTCCTTTTTGGAGAAGCTCTCGGGTAACCGTGAGGGAGCGTTCGGCCTCATGTCTCGACCTGCGGGTCTCCTCTAGTTGCCGAGCAACCTGGTTCAACCTGACCCCGACCTGACTTCGCGAGGCACCTAGCTCAGCCAGCTTGACTTCTGCGTCCTCTACAACTTCACCCACGGCCCTCTTGATTCTGTCTAGAACGTCCTCGCCGGTGTCCCCCAGGCCACCGGTGAGGAAGCTTTCTGATGGAGTTCTTCCGCCGTCTGTGGCCTGAAATTCAAATCGCTCCTGATAGTTCTCTGTCTCTCTGGCCAGGTTGTCGTACCTGTCTTCAAGCAGCCTTTTCTGCTCGTCAATCCTGGTGAGTTCCTTGGCTACCTGATCGTAGCTCGCCCTTATCGCAAGGTTGTCTCGCCTAATCGAGTCCAATTTGGTCTGCTTGTCATTGGCATCTCGGCTTGCCTGAACCTCTTGGGTCTGGGCATAATCTAGGGCTGCCTTGGAAGCCCCGATGCCACCGGTCCCGACTCGAAAATTGCCCTGTTCAAATCGGTCGCCCTGTTTGGTCACTACACATAAGTCGTCATTGTCGAGGGACACCCCCAGGGCATGAGACCACCCGCTCGAGTCGACCACCGTCTTTGATATTAGAGAATCGAGAACCGCGTAGATCGGTCCTGGATCGGCAACAGATTGGGTAACTCGAACGTGGGACATGAGCGATTCGAGGCCGAGATCTTGCGAACATATTTGAGCTATGGCTGAAGCCTGTGAGGTATTTGACCTAGAAGGGGCCATATACACAGCCCCACCCTCGGGAAGTTCCGCTAGCTTTTCCAAGGACGCCTTGACCCCGGCTAATCCAGCCACTATCACGGCAGAGGATATTTCACCCACGGCAGCCTCAAAGGCCAACTCCCAGCCTTCGTCGATATCTACTAACTCTGCCAAGGCACCTAGGACCCCTGGAACTCCACCTACCTGCTCGGCTCCCGCCTTGGCCCTGGCTTGGCGCATGGCCGTCTCTAAGGCCTCCCTCTTGGCAATCCAGCGCTGGTGATCAGATTCGCTTATCCTAAAGTGACGCTCAGCCTCAGAGACTTGAGCATCGCACTGGACTAGATCCGCCCGAACCTGCTGTTCTCGGGCAACGACATGGACTCGTTGTTGGCTTACCTCTTCAATCGTGTTCTTGAGTTCACACAATTCACTCTGGGCACGTCTGACTGCATGAGACTTGGCCTCATTTGCTTCGTGAACCTTCTCCACGGAGATCTTCTTCTCCTCAATAATCCTAGACAGACCCATGGCGCGCTCTCGTATAGCCGAGAGGTCCCCAATTACAGGCGACAGGTCACTAAGTCGTAACCTGTCTAAGGCCCCCTCTAGGGCAGCCACTTCGTCATCTCGTTTTCTCAACTCCAATACCAAAGACGACTCTTTTGTCCTTAGCTCTCCAGCTCTTTGCTCTAGGCCCATACGTGATTTGCTTAGATCCTCAAGATCTCGGCCCGCAATAAAAAGCCTAAGTTCTCTAAGCTCGTGATCGAGGTCGCCAAATTTCTTAGCTGCCTCGGCCTGTCTTTCAAGGGGCCTAATCGATCTACGCACTTCCCCAACAAGATCCCCCAGGCGCTGTAAGTCTGACTCGGTGGCCTCCAGGCGCCGTTCAGCCTTCTCTCGTCTCTTGCGATACTTTAGAACGCCGGCAGCTTCTTCAATTATTGACCTGCGGTCTTCTGGACGAGCATTGAGCACCCAGTCGAGTTGACCCTGGCTGACAATTACGTGCTGGGTACGTCCAACTCCAGAGTCAGAGAGAAGCTCTTGTATGTCTAACAGGCGGCACTCCAGGCCGTTCAGAGCGTACTCGCTGTCTCCAGACCGAAATAGGGTTCTGGAAATGGTCACCTCGGTAAGGTCTACAGGTAGAAGCTTTTGAGAGTTGTCAATTGTCAAAGATACCTCAGCGCGACCCAACGCGGACCTCTTGCCTGTACCTGCAAAGATCACGTCCTCCATTTTTTGGGACCGCACTACCTTGGGCCCTTGGGCGCCGAGGACCCATGCAATCGCGTCTACCACGTTGGACTTTCCACTCCCGTTAGGTCCAACAACCACGGTCACCCCGGGTTCTAGCTCCAAGGTGGTTGGCTCAGCGAAGGACTTGAAGCCTTTTAGGGTTAATGTCTTTAGGAACACGATTTTCCTACGTTACCGCGCCGGTATGGCCGTGGGTTGGAATCAACTCAAGTGCTTATATGGCTAGCCCGTTTGCATTCCTACTACGTTCGACGAGTAGTAGGTTCCACCTCTAGACCCATAAAAACCGGCATCGCCAAAGGCAAATATTCCCCCGTCGGAGGCCACCAGCCAGTATCCCTTTCCGTCTGGGGTTCCCGCCATGCCCACAACCGGCTTGTTCAGGACTTTAGCCCCCATGGACCCATAGAAGGTGGCGTCACCGGCGGTTATCACTTGGCCTGAATTTGTGGCCAACCAAAAGCCCTTGGAATCGGTGGTACTCACAATTGACACCACCGACCCCGACACCCCCTGAGACAGAGGAAAGGTCTGGGCAGAACCGAAGGATTCCACTGAGCCTTGAGCGGAGACTATCCAGTACCCGGTACCGTTGAAGGTACTTGTCATGGCAGTGGCAGGACCTTGTAGATAGGTAAAGCTACCTGACCCGTAGTTGGCCAGCCCTCCATAGTTGAACACGGTTCCCCCGCCACTCAAGATCCAATATCCAACTGTACTTCCAGATCCAGTCCCCGATCCTGAACTGCCTGAGCCTCCATAGGTGAAACTAGCGCTTTGGGCTCCGGTTCCCATCGCGTCTACCCCGGTGACCGTAACCGTCGACGTGCCCGGCGGGACACTTACAACCGCCTGAGTGGGGGTTGACGAGATAATGGACGCTGGCACACTCCCGAAGTAGATTTGGGCATTTTTTAGGTTGAGACCGTCAATGGTCACCTCGGCACCGGCCGAACCCGATGTCGATGAAAGCGAGCTAACCTCGGGACACACCCACCCACCAGCTATTGGCGTCCCGAGTCCCGAAGCCAAATCATATCCCGACGATGCACTGTAGTAGCCACTATTGGTGTTGGTGAGATCGTTGTTTCCACTTGTCACGTCGTTGAAAGCCAAGGCGTAGTTTGAGCTACTCGCGGCCAGTCCATAAAGAGCGGCCGAGAAGTTCCCAACAGGAGTCGAACAGCTCTGATCTACGTCTGCGGCAATGCCCGCAAGCAGAGGGGCCGCAGCTGAGGTCCCACCGAACACGGCTTCAGATCCGTTGTAGATTACCTTGTACCCCGTTGAAGGGTCGGCATCGGCCGATACATCAGGAACTCCCCTGCAGGTAAGTCCGCATATGTTTCCGTAGGACGACCAGGAATTCTGATCGAAGCTTGTCTGCCAACTGGGCTGGGGCCATTGATCTGACATACCCCCGCCCCCGGCTCCCCCGCCAGCCTGGGCGCAGTTGATGTTTCCAGTGTTCAAACAGCTATTCCAGACGCTTTCCGGACTGGTCAGGGAAGTTCCCCCAACAGAGGTAATATAGGGATCACTTCCCGGATAGTCAACGGCTAGTTGGGTGGTCCCGTCGGTTGCATAACAGTCCTCAGAACCGGTGTCGCCAGCAGCGGCAAACCCGGCCTGACCTTGGGATGCAGCCTGCTCGAAAATTTGATGATAGGTAGTAAAGTCATTGGACGCGTAGTCGGCCTCACATGCACCCCAACTCGTCGAGAACACGTTGGCTCGGTCATCTTGAACGATCTGATTGAAGATGTCTGTGGGCCCAGTTCCTGATTGAGGTCCTTGATAGACCAAAACTGTGGCTCCCGGAGCCTGAGCCAGGGCATCTTCGATGTCGAGATCTGCCTCCGCTGAGCCTCCCCCGGTTAGATCTTGTTGGGCCCCCCCGTCGACATTGATTGCATCCACGGGGTTTGTAAAACCGTGAAGTTGCTCAAAACTAGAGATATCAGAGGGAATGTAAGCGGCCAACTCATACAGGGCAATAGTTTTCCCATTCCCCGTGAACCCATCAGCACTTAGAGTCGAAACCCCATACAGCCCCCCAATAGCTTCG
>DAIDHF010000088.1 GCA_027452005.1 Acidimicrobiales bacterium | reverse complement strand
TTTCGAACCTGGGAAGATGAGGTGGACAACTTTGTACACGGTCGTCCGAGGTCCGAGGACGAGGTCTCAGGGATCTCCAAGGACGTCCTCTTGGCCCGGGCTAGCGATCCCGAAATCGCCGGGGCTGGCCAAGATGGCGGACTGGTATCGGCCATATTGATCTGGGCTCTTGAAAATAACCAGATAGATTGTGCACTGGTGTCTTACCTAGAAGGTGACGGGTCGACCTGGAGGGCAGTTCCCGGGGTGGCTAGATCTCGCCAAGATATTCTAGCTAGTGCGGGAAGCCGATATACATATAGCGCAAATACCCTCGCCTACAAAGAGGCCGTCGACGAGGGTCACGAACGGATTGCCCTGGTAGGGATGGGGTGTCAGTCCTCGGCCCCCCCGGTAATGTCAGCCAGGAAAGCCGGAAAGATTGCCCGGCGGTTTGTGTTGACTATTGGTCTCTTGTGCTCTAAGACCTTTGACGACGCAATTTTTGAGGAACTGTTCGAGGCCAAATACCAGATTCGTCGGGCTGATATTGAGAAGATGAACATCAAGGGAGTCTTTCAGATCTGGCTCAAGAACGGAGACTACAAAGAGATCCCGTTGAAAGAGTGCCACGAGTGGACCAGGCAGGGTTGCATGTCGTGTCCCGACTTCGCTGCCGAACACGCCGACATCTCAACCGGCGGAATCGGGGCCTTTGGGGACTGGACCTTGACGGTTGTTCGGACCGACCGAGGGCGCGAAATTATTGCCGGGCTGGCCTCGGCGAAAATGATCGAGACCCGGCCTGCCGATGATGACCCAGGGGCAGTCGCCCTCATGCACAAGCTGGCCCGGGTGAGCAGGCGTAGATGGCCCGACACGGCCACACCAGGGCCACGTCGGCTCCCGGTCTTGACACAGTAGCTCTTGGGAAGGCAAAGATATCCATGCCCAATGCCCATAAAGGCGCTCTACCTACCAAGACCGTGATCGCCCTGGTGCGCCACGGGGCAACCCCGACCACTGGCAAGATCCTTCCGGGTCGGGCCAAGGGGCTCAACCTGTCACCGCAGGGAATCCAACAGGCACAGATGGCCGGTGATACACTCAGAGACTTCTTAGAACTTTCTTCAGGTGGCTTGCGTCTTGGGGCCTTGTATAGCTCTCCCATGGAGCGGGCCCGAAAAACTGCCAAGTCAATCGGTCAAGTCTTGGGAGTGAAGCCAGTTATCGAGCGCGACCTTATCGAGTGTGACTTTGGGGACTGGACCGGGAAAACGCTCTCATCACTGGCCCGGTTAGACAAGTGGAAACAAATATACCAGGCCCCTGGCACCTTTCGGTTTCCAGGTGGAGAATCTCTAGCGGAACTCCAGGCAAGAATTACTGACTGTATGAGCAAACTTGAACAGCGTCACCAGGGTTACATGGTTATATGTGTCTCACATGCCGACCCAATTAAGTTAGCGTTGTGTGATGCCCTCGGGGCCCACCTGTCGACCATGCACAAGATTGCAGTCGCGACGGCATCGATCTCGGTCGTCAGCTACATGAATCGAGTTCCCACGGTAAACTGCATTAACGTTACTGGGTCCCTAAAAGCTCTGGAGAGGTCCCTATGAATCCGATCTACCGTGACATCGAAAACGTCGACCGAATTACGGTTGGAACAGTGGGAGAGGTTGGAAATAGGACATTCTTGCTCCAGGTCCAGACAACCTCGGAAACCATAACCCTCAAGTTGGAAAAGCAACAGGTGTCTGCACTTAGTCAATATATTGGACAACTACTACAAGATCTGGATCGACCGGGACATCTTCCAGAGGACCTCGATCTTACCGAGCCCTTGGAACCCGACTGGATTATTGGGACCATTGGGATCCACTACGACACTGAAAATGACCGCGTTCTACTCCTTATTGAAGAGCTAACCGACGAAGACCAGGTTGGTTCTGCATTAAGGGTCCTGTGTACCCGCGAGCAGGCTGGGGCTCTGGCCATTTTAGGAACCGAGTTGGTCTCGTCTGGGAGGCCTCCTTGTCCGATCTGTGGCTATCCACTCGACCCCCGTGGTCATAACTGTCCTCGCACCAATGGCAATAGCCCACCCACCCGCTAAGTCCTACTAGGAGTACATTGACGGGTGTTCCTGTCTGGCTCACTTAGGGGAATAAAGTCGCTTTTGGTTCAATTTGAAGTGGGGTGACGACAGGTGATCTCTGTGACAATTATGTAAGATAACACCACAGGTGCGCGCTATCGACAACTCTCCTACTAGCCATACTCGCGACTGCGATTCCTCCCGTGATGACAACCCTGAGTTGACATTGGTTTCTCGATTGACCTCGTGGGACCTGGTCGTCCTGGGTCAAGTGGCCGAAAGTTCGAACTACACGTTCCTGTGCAAGCTAACTCCCCCGGTCATGGCTGGTCTCCAAGAAGGAAGCCGTTTGGACCATGGCGACGAGCTACTTGCGATCTTCAAGCCCGTCGGTGGCGAGAGACCCCTTTGGGATTTTCCACCTGGACTATTTCGCAGAGAGATTGCCGCATATAGGATGTCGCAGCTGTTGGGCTGGGACCTGGTTCCAGTTACCCTTGAACGCAGTCACGACCAACTCGGGACCGGATCCCTACAGCTCTTTATCCAAGCTGACTTTTCTCTTACCTACTTTGAGCTGTTTGAACAAAACCAATACCGCGATCAGCTGGTCAGGCTAGCAATTTTTGACATCCTGGTAAACAACTCAGATCGCAAAGCTGGCCACGTCCTAATAGATTCAAGGGAAAAGATCTGGGCAATCGACAACGGGTTGAGCTTTCACGAGGAGCCCAAGTTGAGAACCGTGATCTGGGACTTTCAGGGAGAACCCATTGAAAAAAGCCTAATCGCCCAGATCGAATCCGCTCTCTCACGTCCCGACCGACTCAACGAGCAATTGGAGGGGCTTATTACGGAACGTGAACTAAAAGCCCTTTCCACGAGAGCCCGAGCACTGGTCGATACCCCGTTCTTACCATATATCCCCCAGGGGACTAGACCGTTTCCGTGGCCACTAATCTAGGTCAGAAATAGTCTGTAAATCCCCACCTCGGGGTTGGACGACTCTACAACTTATCGGTTTTTGAGTGCGTCAATGAGGGCTGGAAGTACCTTGTGCACATCCCCAACTATACCCAGATCACAGATCGTAAATATTGGAGCATCTTTGTCTTTGTTGATCGCAATAATGTTCTTAGAGCCTTTCATTCCGACCATGTGTTGAGTAGCCCCGGATATCCCACAGGCAATATACACCGTGGGCTTTACGGTCTTGCCGGTTTGCCCAACCTGATAGGCATAAGGAACCCATCCGGCGTCGACAATAGCCCTAGAAGCCCCAGGGGCTCCGTTGAGAAGCTTGGCCAACTCCTCTATCATTGCGTAGTGCTCGCTCTGGCCAAGGCCCCTGCCACCAGAGACCACGATCGGGGCCTCATCTAGCTTGGGACCGCTCCGCTCTTCTACGTGACGATTGATAACCATGGCCGCCCCGGTAGCCCCTAGGTCGGGAACCGAGATTGATTGTGACTCCACGCTAGCTTCACCTAGTGATTCGGGTGCACTAAATGTTTTGGCCCGTACCACAAAAAGCCACGGCCCGGCACCGGTAAACTTTGACTTTGCTATCTGTGACCCCCCAAATAGTGCATGGCTGGCCACGATCGTGTCCCCTTGAGCCTCTAGTCCAATGCAGTTTGTTATTACCCCCTTGGAGATCTTCGCAGATAACCTGGCAGCAACGTCACGCCCGTCATAGGTTGCCCCAAACAAGATTGAATCAGGCGAGTTTCCAGACTCAATCTGCCCGGCAATTGCCGCGGCAATCGGTGCCCCAACCAATGCATCACCCAGATCGCCCACGTTATACACCTTTGATACCCCGGTACCACCAAGGACGCCAAGGGCACCATCCACCTCAGGGCCATGTAGAACGACTTCCACGCTTGACGCGCCAAGTGACTTGGCCCCTTCAATCAACTCCAGGGTTGTTGTAGTTGGCTTGCCCTCGGCAAGCTCACCAAAAACCCATACTCGGCCTATTCCCATATCCAAATACTCCTTCGTACCTATATCAACTTCAGGTTCTCTAGGAACGACACAACCTTGGCATAGCCCTCGCCGTCGTCCTCGACAATCTCACCGACATCTCGTTGAGGGGCATCTTGTACCTCAAAGACTTCTTGCCCTGCACCGGTCGATCCAACCTGCGAGTCAGACAGCCCAAGGCCTGCTACGTCCAGTTGGTCAACCGGCTTTGACTTTGCCGCCATGATTCCTTTGAACGACGGATAGCGAGGCTCGACTACCCCGGCCGTAACCGTTACCACCGCGGGAAGTGGACAAGATACCTCGTCGTAGCCAGCCTCGGTTTGTCGCTCTACTTTGATTGAATTACCATCAACCTCGATCTTCTTTGCAAAGGTTACCGATGGCATTCCTAGAAGTTCTGCAACCTGGACCGGTGTCGTACCTGTATAGCCATCTGTAGACTCGGTGGCGGCCAATACAAGGTCTGGGGATACCCTCTTGATTGCCTCGGCCAATACCCGAGCGGTTCCCAAAGCATCGGATCCAGCTAGTTTTCCATCACTCACGAGTACGGCCTTTGATGCCCCCATGGCGAGAGCGGTTCTAAGTCCACTAGTCTCCCCGTTGGGGGCCATTGACACGAGGGTCACCTCTCCTCCCCCAGAACTCTCGGCCAGCTGGAGCGCTATCTCAACCCCATAAGCATCGGAATCATCGAGGATCAACTTTCCGCCCCTGACCAGGTTCTTGGTGGTCGGATCTAGAGACCCAGGGGCCGCTGGATCGGGAATCTGTTTTACACACACGGCTACATTCATGGAAAAGATATTTCCACGAATCGTGGTCGGATGACCAAATTGAACCGTACTTTCTCCTTTTGACCACCTAAAGTGGCAGGTAAGCGTGTTTTCGAGGCTTTTGCTTGCAAGATACTATTTTTAGGTTTACCCTTGGTTATCGGTCAATCCACAAGGATTTTGCATCCTCTAGTTGGTTGCCCAGTGCTTGTGAAATAAATCACAAGCTGAAATGCAAGGTCTTCGGAACAGTGTTTCATGGGGTTCTGTTCTTGAGATGAAAAACTACGAGGTCGGGGAGACTTTGAAAATGGCTCTTATGTGGAATAGATCAGTTGAGTGGGATAACGACGACTGGCGTGACCTGTCATCGTGCAAGGACACCGACCCGGACCTGTTTTTTCCGGTCGGCACTACCGGACAGGCATTAGACCAGATTGCCGCTGCCAAGGCTGTGTGCATGACGTGTCCGGTAAAAGAACCGTGTCTGGAGTTTGCCCTGGGTACCAACCAGGAGTCTGGAATATGGGGCGGGACCTCTGAAGAAGAGAGGCGCAAGCTACGCAAGGAGTGGCTGGCTCGCCAAAGACGAGCCTCCTAAAGACGAGTCCTCCACTCACCTATTCGTGGGGCCGTTTCGGGCAAGGGGAATATCAAGTTGTACCCTAGTGCCCGTTGCTTGAGTGTCGGGCCCTCCGGAGGATTCAAGTTGACTTGACGACAGTTCGAAGTGGCCGTCAAGTTGGGTTGTAACGAGGTCTCTGACTATCGACAGACCCAGTGAGCCACTTTTGTCGATAGAAAATCCCTCGGGTAATCCAACCCCGTTGTCGCAGATTACCACCTCAAGGCGATCGTCGTGATGGGTTATTTCAAGGCGTACCCGGTTTTGTTGGCCATCTAAAATGGAATCGCCGAGTTCTAATGGGTCAGAAGGGAACGCGTGCTCAACTGCGTTTTGAAGTAACTCTGCAATTGCCAATGAGAGTGGGGTTGCCAGGTCACCGGGAATAGTCCCGTCCTCACAAGAAAAATCAATAGTCAGAGGCTTGGGAGCACTGTAGGACTCGTGGGCCATGGCAACCAGGCACGACACGGCCTCGTCGAATGGAACTTGATCTCCAGCTTCTTGGGCCAAGATTTCGTGTACTACCGCTATTGACCTTATTCGCCTTTCGGCCTCCTGGAGGGCCTCTTTGCCTTCGGATATACTCATCCGCCTGGCTTGAAGGCTCAACAGTGATGAGATCGTTTGAAGGTTGTTTTTTACCCGGTGGTGAATCTCCCGAATAGTGGCCTCCTTAGACAACAACATCCTGTCTCGATATTTCAGGTCAGATATATCACGGAGTAAAGCAACAGCACCACTAGGGATCCCGTACTCCAAAAGTGGGATACACCTAATTACTATTGTCACCCCAGATCCTTTTTCGATCTCCGATATAACCGGCATCGAGGCAATGAGTGAGTCTAGAATCTCGGTGGTCTCAGAGATGAGTTCGTCAACCCTCATCCCGTGAGCGTTTCCAAATACCCCCACTCTATGTAAGGCATTTACTGCGTTTGGAGACGCGTAGGTGACCCTCCCCCACTTGTCGAGCACCATAAGCCCGTCCCCTACCCGCGGAGCATAATTAGAATATGGGACGTCTTCGGGAAACGGGAACGTGCCATCGATGATCATCTGAGCAAATCTCTCGAAGAGCTCGATATAGACCCGTTCTAACTCGCCCCACTTTCTCCCTACCCCGAGTGGAGATTCCCGGGACATAACAGCAATAACCTTTCCCTCGAATCGAACCGGGATACACTGAATTCGGGCCGGTTCGCCGCCGTCTTTTACGACAAACTCACCATCAATTATCTTCCCGAGCTCCCACGACCTCCTAACCTGAGGCCGTTCATCCTCATCAATTAGCCGTCCCACTAGGTCGTTTCTATGTAGGGTCCTGTTTGTAGTTGGCCTTACCTGGCCAATGGCAAGGAAGACACGGGAGCTACTCTTGCTCGGACAAAACAGCAGGAGATCAGCAAAACTAAGGTCAGAAAGCATCCCCCAAGACGACATTAACCGTTGCAGGTGGACCAGCTCACCGGGCGCCAACCCGGTTAGGTCGGCCAGCTGGTCAAGGGTATTGGCACTTACCTGCACCCGATCATCTTACAACTTTATTGAATGGGCTTTTCTATCATGGTAACCGGTGAGTTCGTGGCAGCCGACATCGTCTAGGAGTTCCCGGAGTCTAGTCATGTTACTTGCCACGTCATCTTGACGGTGAGCGTCAGAGGCTGTTGTCAACCCCACTTTGGCATCCACAAATTTTTTGAGTAGGTACCGAGCAGGGTACTGTTCCCCGATGGGCTTGCGCCATCCGGCCGATGAGAGTTCTGCCGACATCTGCGTACTCTTGGCTGCTTCAGCCATTCGGTCGTAAAATTCTTCAGGAACTCTAGGAAATCTTCCACATATCTTTACCAGATCCGGGTGAGCTAAAACGTCACACACCTTGGTCTGTGCCAATTCTTCCAGGCTCGTCGTGTAATGGTC
>DAIDHF010000087.1 GCA_027452005.1 Acidimicrobiales bacterium | reverse complement strand
CGACGCTCGCGCCGCTGGACGACATCCCGGCCTTCCTTGCGCGCCCGCGCACGATGCTCAGCGAGCGTGACCGGGCGGCGCTCGCCGCTGCGCACGCACGGCTGACCGAGGCGCTCGCCACAGCGGCTCCCGCGGGGCAGGTGCTGCACGGTGACGCCGGGGCCGGCAACCTGATGCGGACCACTGCCGGCTGGATCTGGCACGACTTCGAGGACGTCTGCCGGGGCCCGGTCGCGTGGGACGTGGCGGCCGTCACCGCAAGTCCCAGGCTGAGCCGGAACCGAGTGCTTGCCGCCTACCGCGACCTCGTCGACTCTGGCCTGCTCGACGTGTGCGAGCGGTTGCGGCGGCTGCACCTGACCGTCTGGTACGCCCTCTACGCCGAGCGCCTACCGCAGAACCGTCAGCGCGCGGCCGACCTGCTGTCCACCTGCCACTCACCAACGCGCGGCAACCACCAGTGCAGTCCTCCGCAGTAAGCCACCCCGGCCCGAATGGCGAGTCCCTAACGCCACCATCGCAAGCCTCGCCCCACGATGTAGCCTCACCCATCCCGCTGATGGCTACCGCCTACTGCGATCAGCACGTCCTGACATGCCGGTCGGCGACCGCCCCCAAGTGGACGCCCAAACTTCATTATAGTCGCATCCGGAATGTGATCGACCACCGCCCGCAGCAACTCCAGGTTCCCCGCGTCAGCAGATCGCCCTAGGCTAATTTCCACAAGCAGATAACGGCTTCGAGAGACCGCACTCCACCCGCCTTCAAGAACAGCTCGTTCGAATCCCTCAACATCGATCTTCAGAAGATCAATCGCCATATCCGAGTCAAGGAGATCATCTAGCCTACGAACGGGCAACTCGACGCTCCCTCGTATGTCACTACCACCAGAAGCAAAGCTCGACATCAGTGACAGCTCATGCTGATAAAACATCAGACTGCAGTTGCTATCTCCCAAACCCAAATTGAACAGATCTACGCCACTGAACATTCTGGTATTACGCCTAAGATCAGCAAATGTTTCTGGGTCTGGCTCAAATGCCAGAACTCGTGAATTCGGAAAGAATAGCTTCGCGGCGTTAGTAAATTGACCAATATTTGCGCCGACATCTACCACTACAGGTTCACTGCCCAAGACTCCTAGCGCCACTATCTCATCGAAGAAGTCTGTGATGGTTGACTGAAGAGTACCAAGACCACTGAAATTTCGCAGCCAAAAGGCAGTTGGACCAACTCTAAGAAGCCGTGGGCGGCCTGCTCGCAATCGTAGTAGTGTTACATACTTCAGCAATATGAAGCGGATACGCCAGACTCGAGGAAGTGCACCTATCCGCATGAGCCTAATATCCAGCTCTATTGATTTAACTATAAGAGTACTTACTGCCAGCGCGGACTTTGCTCGGCTCACTCTACCTTACCAACCTCTCTAGGGCGGAATATTGCCGTCCTGATTTAGAAACTCCACCTATCCTGGCGGCTCAGCATGTAGCCGATAGCGCCAGATGTGAATTCGCAGCCTTTCATAAACAACATTGCCAGACCCACCACGGGCCTCCCGAAGAGCTTGCCGGGCTTAGAAAAAAACAGAGCATATCGACGAAGCGGGCCGACCTGGGCCCCGATCTTCGATATCTCTGGATTGCGCGAAAGATAGGCCTTAGCAAATTTTGCATAATAATATTTCTTACGAATAGCGCTAGCCAAGCTCACGTGTCCTTCATTATGGTAAATATAGTAATCAATTCTCGAAATTGCTCCTATTCGCCCGAGCCTCCTAGACAGGTCCCAGTCCTCACCACTAATGAGCTCTTCCTCGTATCCCCCAACAGCATCGTAAGCTTCCCGACAGAAGAAACGCGCAGCTTCAAGCCATGTAACACCTATGTAGAACGACCGTTCTAGCCGCTTGCATTGCGCCCAGAATCCAATGCCAAACGATTCTTCCGGTATCGCCAAGCCAACTACTGATGGGTTCGAACGGCTACTATCTACGCAAGCCTGAATCACATTTTGATCCAACTCCATATCTGAATCAATCATCAGGAGATAATCACCCGACGACATCTTCGCACCGAAGTTGCGCTGAGCAGATCTTTCCGGCCCTCTCGTGAAGACCCTGTCTGCCAGACGCGCTGCAATTTCACGGGTGTCGTCCGATGAGAAATTGTCTATAACTATCAATTCAAGAGACTTGAAAGTCTGACTCCGAATAGACTCAAGACAAGCCTCGAGCGTGGCCGCACTATTCTTAGTCGGGACAATAACAGATACCTCTGGATTCGCCATTGCTCAATCTCCTTTCGATTATGTATTATCAAAGCTATGGCCACGCCGACGTCGGGGATGACGGCCAGTTAGCCGATTACGCCGAAATGGCAGCGCTATCGCGAGTAGAAGAAAGGCAGTAACCATAGACGCGATTCGTGATGCCACATCCCAGCGCATAGGGCGGAAGTATTGAGCAGGGCCAGATGAGCTTGCGCCAAGCCATCCGTTACGGAGACCATCAATTTTGACTCGCCGTTCTCCACGCGAACTAGCCCACTCGGGGGAGAAACTTTCGTTCGCCGAGTACAACGGTGCTGCAGGAGCGTGATGTGCCCGAGCAGTTGCCAATATGACAGGCTGAGGAAATGCTTGCGCTCGGCGAACAATAATGTCGGAATATTCGTTCGTAGTAGGCGTTCCGACGGTGTACACATCTGCATACAGAACTAGCGTTATGCTTCGAGTGCCGGGAACTGGAGCCACAATTGTCTGGTAATGATACCACCGCGATCTTACGCGATTCGATGGCAGCGCCGGAACTACTGCACACTTCTTGATAGGCGTTTGCCAGAAGCATATTCTCGGAGCCGCGCCACTGATATTTCGTTCCCACAGGCTTACAAAGAAGGGACCTGAGCGCCAGGCAAGCAACCGGCCCTCGCATGCGCTGTCCGCGTGCGCCGAAAGGGCGAGTGCCGTTTGGCCCGCCGGTCCTCGGCTTGGCAGCAGACGAGCAGATAGTCTCGCCATCGCTGCCGTCCCGGGGAACGCCGCACAGTTGCCGACTGAACCCCAGTTGCCAGATGCAAAGTTGCCGTTGGCGAGCTCAGACCTGCTCAGCTTGTAACTGAACCCTTCGACGACCTGATTGCCGCGATGCGTGGCAAGGACGGTGAGCCGGGGTCCTCTCCGGTGTCGCTTGTCCGCTTGGCTATGGCCGCCGTTTCCTCTGCGTCGGTTCCGCCGCTTTTCGCGGACGATATCTGGCCGCGTGAGCGCACCAGTGGGAGATAGCAATCTGATCTCGTACTTGCGGCCAGGCGGTTCCGCGATAGAGGTTTCCAACCGACCACGGACAAGCTGCCATCGGGAGACGGGCGGAAGTTGGAGCACCGCTGGAACGCCGGTTTGCATCGACTCGGTAACCAGTGAAGTTCCGGCAGGTAGAAGTGAAAGATCCCGCAGATCAGGCGTAGCGGAATTGACTGTGGCGTACGAAGAGACGAATCCCGTCGGACTTCTCGGCGAATGTAGCGCAAATAGTTCGAGTTTGCCGTATTGGCCGACAAGTTGCATTGCTGGATCAGCGCTTAGCGCCCGGTCAAGTGCCAGAGGATTCGTAATCTGTCGCCCAGGAAAGCTAGCGTTTACGTCACCGCGGACTAGCAGCAGGGGCGTTCCGATGGCATCGAGAGTCCGCCGCACGGATGACCAGTCATGAGCAAGCAAGGCCTGCTGTACCAGGGTGACAGCGTTGGCGAGTTCCTGTCCTGCCGGAGCATAGCCTTGGGTAACTGGATCAACCACATTACGCCGAATCATGTCCGTAATGAATGCATCTGCCCCATAGTAGCCCCATGTATAGGGCATCTGATAAAAATCGTCCTGCGGGAGGACGAGCAGATTTCCCGGCGGAGCGGAACCGTTCAGGTAGGCCGCCATCGCCAACCAATAGGGCGGAACGCGGACATGGGATGGTGGGAGCACTGGACGATGGTCGGGAGCGACTGCTCCGGTCATGAGCGGAAGGCCTGGCACGAGAATGGCTAGGCCGATAGCGCCGACTCCCACTACGCGTAGTCCCGGTCGGCCGAAGGTCGGCCGCCATCCCCGTTCGCTGAAGGGCGTGAATAGCTTGAGATTGTCCGCGATAGCATCAGCCGTCAGGCCGAGCAGCACCGAATATGCCAGCCCGGCGAGTATCAGGAAGCGGCCCGGTTCCCTGAGTAGCCAGCCGAAGGGCAAATTATAGAGCGGGTCGAAGACGATTGATCCGGGAAACATAGTCCCCGTGCTGATCAGGACGAGGATAAGCGCGGTGATGGAGGCGGCTATGCCGAGACGCGCCCGACGCGCCACCGCTTGGGGATTCCCAGAGAAATTGGCCAGCACCAGGAAGGCGAACGCCGATGCGGGATAAAGGTATTTGAGAGTAAGTAGCGGAAACCTCGCGTATTGCCCTGCGAATGGTTCATATTCTGCGAATTTCCAACCCCAGTCATTGTTAAGCCAGAAGCCGTTGGCGAGATTGGCGCGACCCTCGCTCCAGGTCCAGCTAGCCTGACTGGCGAGCGCCGAAGTGGCCTCACCCTGAACCTGCAATATGGTCGGAATGATCCAGTACGACGAGGCGAAGGCAAGGAGCAGACCACCAAAGGCAAGCACGCGCAGCGCCCGGTATGCGGACTCCTGGCCATCTATCCAAGCCATTAGGAAGGGTGCAGTGGCGAGCGGAACACCGATCATGAGCACGAGCGGAGGGTTCATCGAGACGTAGCCCAGGATAGGTGCGCTCGCTGCGAAGAGAATGATGCCCCGGCGCTGCGACCACCGGCCCGAGGCTGCGGCTAGGACGACCCCCAGCAGTGCTGGGAGCAGCATCGTGGCGGCGAGGAAGACTGGATTTGTGCCGACGTCGACGATGTGTGCGTTGAAGACGTAGCTGAGAGCGCCGATGGTGGCTCCAGCCGGGCCGATTCGGAGGATTCTTAGGAGCAGGTAGCAGGCTACGGCGGCTCCGACGAAAAGTGTGCTGTACCAGATCCGCTCGGCGAGGCCGGGTGATCCGTGAAGCGCGTGAACGAGCCAGTAGACGCCAGCCCAGGGTAGAGCTGTCTCATTCGCGGCAGGACCGCCGAGATTTGAGCCCGACCACCACCAGGCAGCGAAGATTCTCCCGAGCCAGGCTGTGCCTATGACAGGTGATGTATCGCCGGAAGCGAGCAGCCGTCCCGGCTCGAACCAAGATTGCACGGCGATTGTGCTGGTGATTCCGACGATCGCCAGGCCTATCCGGGATCTCCGAGCAGTGGCCTCGCGCTCCGTCGACTGTCGTGCTGGGTCCTGCTGAAACTGCCGTTCTCCGCGCGTCGGCCAGCCTTCAACCCCGCCGATGAGGGTCGCTGCAAGCAGCGCAAGGAAGGCCGCTGTGGTGAGTATCGGTGACAATTGCAGGCCACGCATGCTGCCGCCGAGCAGAAGCAGCGTTATGCCCAGCAAGCCGAAGGCGGCCCGGAGCGGAGAGAGTCGCCAGCGGCGACCAGCAGATCGGTGGCTGGTCGATTGCGCCCGCTCGGCAAGGTCGATCACGGAACACCGGCTTGCCGGGCTGCCGCGAGGACTCCTGCGGCGACCTCCGGCCAGGGGAGCACCCCCGCCGGCTCTGGGTGAGGGCCCATGCCCGCGACAAGGGCCGGTAGCAGTTGGGTCAGTTCGTCAGCCAGGGACTCTGGATCAGCTGGCGTGAGGACACCGCCCGACACTCTGACCGAGTCCCGCAAGCCCGATACGTCGTATCCAACGGTGACGGTGCCGCATGCGGCCGCCTCGGTCACCACGAGGCCCCAGCCCTCGCGTACGGATGTGACCAGCAGAGCGTGCGCCCGGGATAGGCGCTCGCGCTTCTCCTGCTCGGGCAGGCGGCCGAAGATGGTGACGCCCGGTCCAGCGATCTTGCGAAGCCGATCCTCCTCAGGGCCACTGCCAATCACCCACATCTGGGCATCGGGCAATTCACGGCGCACGAGGGCGAAGGCCCGGACAGCGTGATCCGGACGCTTGTTGGCACTCAGCCGACCGAGGAATATGACGGTCGGGACGTTCTCCTTGGCGATTGCCGGCCTATCAGTCGTGACAGCATCCAGATCTGCCGTCACACTGCCGCCGAATCCGGTCGGCACAGGCGTGACCCGACGCAGGCCGTAGTCGACTAGTGATTCCTTTCCTGACTCGCACATCGTGACGACGGGTACGTCCCGGTAGGTTCGCAGCCATCGTGGCTCCAGCACGTAGCGGCCGAGAATGGCGACCGGCCAGGGCATCTCATAGCGCCAGACTTCCTTGGCAAGCTGATGGATGATGGCCACAACCGGTGTGTCCTTGATGAATCGAGGACACAGGAATGGGCGGGTGTTTACGTCGTCGAACACGAGGTCATAGTGACCCTGGCCCTCCCTGCGCCAGAAGCGCCGGGCCTCCCGGTACACGCTAAAGGTTTCTCCGCGCCGGATGATCTCCACCCCGTCAACGATCTCCCGCGCGGGCCTGCCTTCCACCGCAGCGCAGAAGATGGTCACCTGATGACCCCATTTCACCCACTCACGTGCCACCGACTGCAAATGAACCTCGGCACCTCCGGCCCGGGGATGCGCCAGGTCCCGCCAGTTGTAGGCCAGGATCCGCAGTGGGCGATCAAACGGACCGGAGAGTACTACCGCACCAGCTTCCCTAGTCCGTACACCGGCGGAGCGCTCTTCAAGCATCTTTGCCTCTCTTGTCTGGATGACCGGCGCTGATAGTGCTGATCCTCATGAGACCCGCGCCAGCCTGTCCCGGCCGTGACTGTCCTGGGCGCCGATGACGAGGGAAGCTGCGGCCGGCAGGTCGCGGGCGACATGATCAGCCCGGGACCCGACGGGGATTGCCGACAACCGGATGGTCCAGGTTCCAGCCCGTAGGCCGGCTTCCACGTCCGACTCGGCATCCCCGACGATCACCGACTGGCGCAGGTCGAGGTCCGGATGCTCGCCGGCCGCCCGCAGCAGGAGTCCCGGGGCGGGCTTGCGGCAGTCGCAGGTACCGGTGTCGTGTGGGCACGCGTACGCCGCGTCCACGTGAGCCCCGTGCTGTGCCAGCAGCACCGCCAGACGTGTCATGATCTGCGCGTGTGCGTGGAGTGACAGCAGGCCACGCGCGATCCCTCGTTGGTTGGTCACAACAGCAACGAAGAGGCCAGCCTCGTTGAGCTGCCGCACCGCATCGGCGGCCCCCGGCAGCAACCTCAGGCCGGCTGGCGAGGTGATGTACTCGCCGTCCGGCGCCTTCACGTTCAGCGTCCCGTCGCGGTCCAGGAACACAGCCCGGCGGATTGCACTCACCGCTCCGCCTGCCTGGCGAACATGGTCCGCTCGACGATCTCGCAGATCGTGTGACCGAGGTGCAGGCAGGCTTCCTGCACTCGCGGGGTGTCATCGGTCGGCACCCGGATGCAAAAGTCGGCTAGGTCCGCGGCCTTTCCTCCGGCCTGGCCAGTCAATGCGACCGTTACCAGTCCGGCCTGCTGAGCGACGAGGAGTGCATTGACCACGTTGACCGAGTTCCCGCTGGTAGAGAGCCCCACAGCGACATCACCCGGCCGGCCGAGCGCTTGTACCTGCCGGGCGAAGACCTCCTCGTAGGAGTAGTCGTTGGCGATAGCGGTCAGCGACGCCGTCGGGTCGGACAAGCTCAGCCCTGCCAGTGCCGGCCGATCGAAGTAGAATCTGCCGGCCAGTTCGGCGGCGAGGTGGCCC
>DAIDHF010000086.1 GCA_027452005.1 Acidimicrobiales bacterium | reverse complement strand
GGTGAAAGTTTTGGAACGGCTCATTCTGGCTGGGTGGTCCGAGGACCGATTGGCCCAAGCGGTACGGGAGGCCCCAACAATTTCAGGTGGGGCGTTAGAGTTCGCCCTTCGCAAGTCGCACGTGCCCTCTCGACAGGGAGCGGCGGATCGACTCGCGGCTAGACTCCTTGGAGGTCACCATGACCGATGATGACATTTATGCGCTTTGGCTTTATTGCAACGAGAGGTGGCCTCACTCGTTCGAGATCCCAGAGGGCGAGCGCCATGCCGTCAAGCTGGCAGTCTGGCATGACGATTTTGACGATTTGTCGCCAATGACGGTGAGGGCAGCTATCGCCCGACTCGGTTGTCGAGAGTTTGCGCCGACAACGGGGATGATTCGGATTGAGGCAGACCTCCTAATTTCCGATTTGAGCGGTTGTCCTCGTCCCTTGGCACCAGACCAAGCACTGGTGGAATTGGGGGTCGCAATTTCAAAATTAGGAAGGTCTGAGAAGCCCTTGTGGTCCGATCCGGTCATCGGGGAGGCCGTTTCGGCTATGGGGGGGTGGCGGAACGTGTGCGATTCAGAGCTAACGCCCGCGTGGCGTGCCCAATTTCGGGACGCGTTTTTAGCGGCTCAAGAGCGCGCCAAGCAGGCGGCTAAAAGGCCGACTCCGGTTGAGCGACGGTTGCAGGAGCAACATGAAACTAAGGCATTAGCGCGTTGATTATGCTAAAGTCGTCACTACAACGTCCATGTGGGCACGGTCGGATACGGGTTCCTGGGGAATCTGGCACCGAACGAAGGTGCCCAAAGTGTGGGGAGAGGTGGATCGTGACCATCAAAAGTACCCTCACTCCATCGCTATCTGGCTATGTTCAAAGATGTGTCTGGACAGAGGCATGACGCGTAGATTTCGCGAGTACATCGTGCATTGGTGGTGCTGGTTCATGGTTTTTTACTCCGGGTTGATACTGGCAACCATGCGTGAGGGACACTGGCATTATCTGGTGGCGCTCTATTGGTACCTGTCGGGTATCATCTATGCCATAGCGATAGTGGGGCACCTTGGCTGGGACTGGTTTCGTACCTTTGGGACAGACAGGGCCGTTCCTCCGGCACGTTCTGGGAATTTTGGTAATATACAGTTTATCGCTTCCGACGAGGGCGAGATTGTGCGAATTTGGCCGTCACGTGAGCACGAGGCCGACAGTGAGTAGGCGCATCCTGGGTTGGGGGGTGATAGCACCGTGGATGAGTCCTATGGAGACACACCTTCAGCGCACCATTGGTTACGACCTGTATTGGGACTTGTACCACCAAGTGACCGGGCCACCTTGGGATGGACCCAACCCCCTTTTCTTGATGGTGCATCGCGAGTTGCGGAGTTGCGATGAGTAAACAGTCCCTACAGCCACGGCTACTAGTAACACGGGTGCCCTCTCTGGAAAAACAGTTCGAAGATAGTATTTCTGTGGACTTGTATTGGGACTTGCGCATCCAACTGGGTATACCATCCCGCAGGCTAGTCGAGTCTGTGTTCTGGATAGTGCAAATGCGGGATGTGGTGTCGCGATGAGTAAACGGTTCCTACAGCCAGGGCTATTAGCAACATGGGTGGTCCCTATGGAAAGGCAGTTTGCGAGCAGTATGTCTAGGGAATTATTTGGGGATTTGCACTCCCGATTACATTGGTCCATCGGTGAGGCGGTTGGTCCTCTTATCTGGATCCTGCATCGCGAGCTGCGGGGTTGCGATGAGTAGGCACTTACTGCGTCGTTGTTCGATTGGATGTTGCGACTGCGGGATGTGGGGCGATGTTAGCTTTCTTGCGGGAGGTCCTCTGGTGGACGACGGTAGCTCTCTTGCGGAAGGTCCCGTCTGGGATGAGATGTATAGAATTTACCCTCTCTTTGCTCTCCCGTCTCATTTTGAGCGGGAGTTGCTTGAGCGCTGGCTGGAAGAACTAAGCCATGGATAGGGAACGGTTCAAGTGGGGGTATGTGCGGGCATTGAACGACTACATGGATGCCGAATTTCGCACGGGTGTGACGGATGTGGTTCGGTGGGAGCTTATCATGAGGTTCTTGGACCGAAGGTACCACACCAGTAGTTCCACCATTTGGGTGCTACTCTCCGAATGGGAGGATGAGGAGTGACTAAGCCGTTGATAGGTCCGAGTATCATGCCTGCACTTTGGGTCCCTGTGAATCTCGAATTTTACTCGGGTGTTACGAACAGAGTCAACCGGGAGCTTGTGCGAGAATGCTTTGTGCCCTTGGCTAGCTTGTTCAACGGCACGTCGTGGGACCTTGATAGCGTACTGGGTGGGTTAGAGTGACCAAGCCGTTAGTGGGCCGGGGTAGGATGCCCGCATTTTGGACCTCTTTGAATGCCGAATTGCGCTCGGACGTTACGGACACATTTTACTGGGAGCTTATGCAGGAATGCTTTCGACCCTTGGCTGCCTTGAGCAATCCCACACACTGGGACCTGGACAACGTACTGGGGGATGAGGAGTGACCAAGGCAATCTTCGATCCCAGGCCTCTACCTTTATTCTGGTGCTCCCTGCGTGACCAATTGCGTTCGGAGGTTACGGAGAGAGTCTACCATGAGCTTGTCCTAGAACTCTACTGGGCCTGGATGAGTACAGCCGTGAGCGCGTACTGGGAACTAGTCTCTGATTGGGAGAGATCAGGATGACCAAGCCAATCTTCTATCCGAAGCCTCTGCCTGTATTCTCCCTCTGGCCCGGATTGCATGGGGCGGTTTCGGAGAGAGTTGGCTGGAAACTTGACCAAGAATGGTTTCGGTCCTGGGGCGATATAGCCGAGTTCGCCTACTGGGGGCTAGTCTCTGATCTGGACGGATTAGAATGACCAAGCCAGCTTTCGGTTCAAGTCTGTTGCTCCCGTTGTCGGACTCTTTGAATGCCGACTTTCGTTCAGCGACCGGCGATGTACTTCACTGGGAGCTTGTCCAGCAATGCTTCCAGCCCTTGACCAACATAATCGAGACCACGTACTGGGAGTTGTTCTCCGAGGTAGTGGAATATGGGGACGAGCTGTGACAAGCGAGCCTCTGAGGCACCCGTTCGGGGATCAGGAGACGGATTTAGTGCGCGATATGGTGAGTAGCCTATACGAGACATCTCCCTACCAGATCCTTCGGTGTTGTGCTTTTAGCATCGTGTCCGGCGGCGAGGGCTGCGATATGTGCCAATTCCTATGGAGGACGCACCCGTGGTTCCAAGCGTTACCGATTGAAGTTCTTAGGCAACTGCTTTAGAGAAAGGAAAATAGATGATTACCGAAATAACCGAGGAACAAAGGGCCTACCTACCAGTGTTCCGAAAGGAATGGATGGAACGTGCTCACCGTACCGGCCCGTCAGATCGTGAGACTGCCGAGCGAGGCGCTAGAGTGGTCTACGAGGCCCACGGCGTACCCTATCCAGAGCGCATTATATGGGTGCCCTCACCAAAAGAGGCCGTGCGTGTAATCCGTACCGAGATCGGCTACAAGGGCGACCTACTAACACAATATGCCGGGGGCCAGTTTCGTGCGTTCTACGTCGGCTGGCTAGAGTTTGGGCGCTATCTCGGTGTCCAATACGATCACCCCGAATGGCTAGATGCCATGATTGACCTCTGTGGTGTGTCGTGGTGGTTTCCGTTCGATGATGTGGCGGTCTTTTGCGACTCGCCTGAGTTTATATCGTTTGACGATGAAGGGCGACTGCACAATCTCACGGGGCCAGCCATTAGGTATTCTGACGGGTGGGCCACATATGTGCTCCGTAACGTGCGTGTTACACAACAGATTGTCGAGGCTCCCGAGACTCTCACTGTGCAACAGGTACTGGACGAGACTAACTCCGAAGTGCGATCTATTATGATGGAGCGCATGGGAACTGACGCTTTGATTCGTGAGGGCGGGTTGCGTTATGTATCTGAGTGCGAGGATCCTGCTAACTCTCCGTATATGCTTCGGCTTTATGTGATACCGGAAAAGTTCTATGGGGTAGAACGCTGGGGAGTCCACTGTGTAAATGCCACGCCGGACGCTAATGGTGTGCGACGTGAGTACCTACTGTCAGCTCCGATGGACTTAGATCTTGGTGCTATCGAGTCCGAAGTCGACGCAATTGACGTGATGGCCTGGATAAACACCACAGACCGTGAAACCTATCTCTCGCTCGCGCGAGCCTGCTAAAATAAAAATATAAAACAAAGGAGAAATAATAATGATAACCGAACAACTAGATGTATTGGCCGAGCGTTTTGGCATTGAGGTACCGCCAGAATTAGCGCACGAGCTTGATGTCCCCATCATTTCAGGCAAACCACAACGGCAAGGAGACGTGTTCTGGGAACCTTTTTTAGCACCGGACCCAATCGGCTTGGAGCCGATTCCACCAAGTGGTATACCTGTCGTGAGGGGAGAGAACGGTGGCAATACTCACCTCCTACTACCAACGGGAGCCTGGGCACCTGCATCCGATAGCCGAGACGAGGTCGTCTTAGGCACTTTGCGTGTAGCCGATGATGAGGCCGCGTATCTGTGGCATCCTGAACACGGTATGGTGGGCTTTGGTCCTGGTACATATGTAGCCAAGCGTCAACGGACCGCCATGCAGTCTATTCGGATGATAGAGGACTGATGGCACGTGAGTAAGTACCTAGCGGGACTGGTGGGCAATATACAGCTCTTGGTGCCAGACATTTTTAGGTACCCAGAAGGCCCGTTATATCGAGAGGCGATATTAGACGTGTTTTATAATATGAGTCCAAGCGTGACGACAATATCGTCAGTACACGCAGAGGCATGGGGGAGTAGCGGTGATGTTTGACGGTCCAGAGTTTGTTAAGAAGCTTGAGGCGGGTAACCTCCTAGCTGAGACTATTAGGCTGGTCCTTGGGGTAGCAATAAGGGTTGAAGACGTGTCAGATGAGGAGCAAGCAGCTTTTGATTCTCTCCTTACTTTTGCCCAAGAGTTGGACACACAGATGATGGTATCTGCACTAGATCGGATGCGTACTATAGCCGACGAGATGGAAGGGTGGCAGTAATGAGCGATGAAACTGGTTCGCCAGAGGTAGCGAACTCGGCACTTGCCCTACTAATTGCCATCCAACGCGTCATGGAACTGGTGGCCACCATCGAGGACATAACAGTGCACGAACGGTGGGCAATTGCTTACCTGGACCAGTTCGCGCGGGATGTCGCACAGGGCGCGTTCGCATCGCTCACACCGCGCGCAGCTATGAAGGACGACCTACAGTGATAGACGAGGGGGCAGACCTGTTAGCGGTCGCGGACGGAGTGAAACTCTTGGCGCTCGCTATTGAGGACGTGACCGGCGTTGCGCGGGAGGTTGAGGGCCTTGCGACAGAGGAACAGGCATCCATCGAGTTGCTCTCTCACTTTGCCCTCTATCTTCGTCAAAAGGTCGACCTAGCGCTACTTGGCGACAAGCTCAAGCAAATGGCAGCCAAGCGAGAACGGCTGGAGCACCCTAACGCGTCGCGAGAAGGATCGGAGGCATGAGAGGGTGAGGGGGAAGCTCCCACTGCGCCGGACACCGGCTCTACCGACATGGGCGACTGGTGCTCCTCCGGGCTTCCAGGTATCGCCCGGGCCAGAGAAATTCGTATGCGTGGCAGTGACGATCAACGAACCGCTCCAACTGGCAGCCGCAATCGAGGAGGTCTCGGACGCTGTGTGCCGCCTTCCTTCGTTGTTGGCATGGGAGGGTGGTAGCACTGCCGTGGCATCCCTCTGGGTCCACGCACTGCATGAGCTTGTAGAGGATGCCGTCCGAAAGGAGAACTTCGGCTCGAACCCTCCGACTGTCTGGCTTACGGCCCGCATCGGACGGCCCCTATATGAGACCTTCCACCTCATGGTGATGCTCAACGCGGCAGCGCGAGTCCCCGATCCGGCGTTCGGGCAGATGGCCGATTCCCTCAATCGCGTGCGTGCGTTCCGGGACGAGTTGATCTCGAAGCTACGCGCCATCTATACGCCAGGCCCCTACTTCGGCTCCCCGTCGTGGGATGACTGGCCGTCGCATGTTTTAGGACCAGCGCCTATGGGCTAACCCGGCATACAAGAATCGCTACCACCTCTGACGGGTCACGCACCCACGAAGCCGGTCTCGTAATCCGGTGGACACAGAGCCGAATGGATAACGGCGAGAGCCACACAGAATCTAGCAAGCATGTCCTAACACGACATATCCCAGGAGGTCTACTGTGCGACGACTCGTCGTTACAATCTTACTAACATTTATATTTTTACAGGGAGCAATATGGAGCACACCTTCGAGACTAAGTTCATACCGAACGACCTTCGTATCCAGCCATCAGTGCGTGGACCGATCAAGTCGCTTACAATCACTTTTCAGCCAGACGGCTACAGCGCGACCCTCACGCCCGACTTTAGTGAGCCAGAGCCAGAGGCGGAAGCGCCGTTCAGCCCCGGCGATCATGTCGAGGTCCAGCGTCCAGCGCCAGACACCTACGTCGCCCAGAGAGGGGAT
Organism: Acidimicrobiales bacterium; assembly: GCA_027452005.1. GTDB lineage: Bacteria > Actinomycetota > Acidimicrobiia > Acidimicrobiales > JAKAVM01 > JAKAVM01. The sequence continues at coordinate 1,266 of DAIDHF010000086.1, read as the reverse complement.
CCCCCTCACACCGTCCTTTGTTGTTTTGAGTGTCGGGGCCTTATTTGTTGGAGGCGAGTATGCCCCGATAGCGAACATGGCCCACAAAGTTGCCATGCTCACCACGGCAAGACCTACGTCTGGACAGAGCTATAAATGTCCCAACCAGATAAACACCATCTCAAGGGCGTGCTCGCAGTACCTATCAGGATCACCATTGACAGGCTCGACCTCACGGCAGAGTTGGCACCTACAGCGATCGGGGAACTTCACGAGGCCCTTACCATCATCGCACCGGAACTCGCAGAGACAGAGGACACGGCTAGCTCTGTGTCCGATGAGAAGCCCCCTAGGCCAGAGACCCCTGATCTTAGGATGGTCTACTGGCGGAACGCATATGTCATCTGCCCCAAGTGCAAGGGAATACTATGTTCCGACGACCCCCACACGTGCCCTTACAGCGAGCACGGTTCCGATTCCGCTAAAGGCCCCACCAGTTGTCACGACTACCACGCCGACCATTTCGTCTGTCTCGATCTGGACATGTATAGCTAGCTATGAAAGTTCTGGCAATTGGTCTATCCAAAACCCACCATACTCAGGAGGTCTACAAATTATGAATAGTGAATGGTCCGAATATGCACCACCAGGCTACACGTCCGGCGACGCGGGTGATTATCCCGAGGCGATACAGATTGACGCAGCTATCAAGCTACAGGCAGCCCAGGGGTGGGGAGCGTGGCCTAACACAGCTTGGAGGTGTGGGGCATGACTCGGGGCGAGATTATGGAGGCCGTCATTCTTCGCCATAGTTTGAAGGGAGTGGATCTGTCAGGGGCCGACTTGACTAAGGCCGATCTTTTCCAGGCCGATTTTCGTGAGGCCGATCTGTCCCTGAGCAGTCTGTATCGTGCCGATCTGTACGCGGCAGATCTCTCTGGGGCTAACCTAACCGCGGCGAACCTTTTCGGGGCTAACCTATCGCGTGCCGATCTGTCCCGGTCTACCTTGAAGGGGGCTCTTTTGGACGCGGCGCATCTAGACGACGCCGAGTTGGTCTGCGCAGTCTACGACGACGACACGATCTTCCCTGATGGTTTCGACCCCGAGAGTCACGGGATGGTGAGGGCATGACCGAGATCGAACTGACTCTGCACTTGCCCCCGACTATCAAGGTCGAGCTGAACGAAGTGGCCGAGCAAATTGCAGAAACGGCGAGCGACGAGCAGGGAGAATTCTTCCTCCAACTGGCGTTAGCATTGACGGAGTGGAGTCCTAACGGACTGG
>DAIDHF010000085.1 GCA_027452005.1 Acidimicrobiales bacterium | reverse complement strand
GGTGTGGACAAGGCGGACATCCCCCCTACGGATTTTTTCCATAGCGACGAACCGCCCAGTGAACCTAAAGTAGAACCCACAAAGCGGACATCCCCCCTACGGATTTTTTCCATAGCGACGCCGACAAATGGTATAGGCCGGTCGCTGCTCTGAAGCGGACATCCCCCCTACGGATTTTTTCCATAGCGACCCGGGTCATAAGAGAAACTCACTTCCACCGTCTTAGCGGACATCCCCCCTACGGATTTTTTCCATAGCGACCTCTAACGTTCTCCGGTGCCTACATGCTGGAGTGACGCGAGCTCCTGCGAGCGCTCCCGTATTGTGCTACGACTGCGCACCTGAAAATGCGCCTCCATTTGCGCTACTCGCCTTCCGAACAGGGAAAATGGAGTTGCGAGACCTAACCGTATTTCGACGAGTCACACTCGCACTCGCACGGCACGAAAAAAGGGATGCGCTCGGATGATATTGCCTATCACGGCACCGCTACTCCGAGCCTCGCTGGCAAAAGCTAGCTACCTCAAATATTAGCACAAACCGGGAGTCGACCGTTAACTATGGACGCAAACGGCTACGCAGGGACTTTGTCGGCTTTGTCGCGCGCTTGTTTGACCTTTCCGTGCCTTCCGACTTGAGAGAGGAGCTTTTCGCGAACGGAGTCAGGGCTCTCAGGGCAATATTGCTTGCTGCATTTTGGTCGGCATCCTCGACCTTCCACTCTAGCGGGTCTGCATCGAACGGGTACGCCAAATACCGGCCACCGCGGTCTGGGATAAAAATATCAGCTTCCCCGCTAAGCGGAAGTTCACCAGCCTCTATCGCTAGCGCGACAGCCAAGGTCGCATGATGAATAGGCCTAAGTGGTGAATTCTTCTTCTGTACCTTGGCCTGCGCTCGCTTAGCCGTATCCACCTGCTTCTTCCATCGTTGCGCGGCTTTCGTCGTTGATTCGTACAACTCGGCGCCCTTTACACTGCGAACTCGAACACCCTTAACTTTGCGAGTGAATGCTTCTTGACTCGTTCCCCATGGGTTGACCATTTTCAATGCAAGTCCATGCAAGTCACACAGTTCGCGAACGTACTTCGCTATTTCCGCCTTGCCCCAAAGCAAGAGCTTCCTATTCTCTACGTGGCCCCTTTGCTCGTCCATACGGTATTTACTCAGATCTTCCAGTGCTATACCTTGACACTTCATCAAGAGTGCTGTCCGGACTATGGCTGACGCAATCTGTTTAGACGCATCCGATCGGACGTTTTCACGGAGTTCTCGGATCTCTTTTGCAAAGTCTTCGGGGAGTTCCGTACCAAGCGGAGAGAGCGGAGTAGGTCGCCCAAACACCCGGGCTCCATTGCGATATAAATCGTACAGTAAGTTGAGACGGTCCAATGGAGACGACCAGCGTACGCCGCGGAACCGAGGAATCCGCTCAAAGCCAGCAATGTTCGCCCGGATCTCTGAAATTGTCCCTCCCAAAACCATCGCCCTCACTGCTCGCCATAATGAACGGAGGACCTCGTCTTCTCGGACCCACATTTCCTTCGCCTGGTCGGCTAGTTTACCACGTACATCAGGTTCATGTAGTCTTGCTAGAATCTCGTCGCTAGCATAGGAGTCGGAATTTGACGAACTAGAGACTTGGTTCCACAGTTTGCCAATTGGATGGGATTGATGCTGTTCGGCATCCTTCTTCCATCGGTCGATCAAACGATTGAGTGGTACGGCGTCCGGGTGTATCGCCAAAGATGCTGCCAGCCGGGCGAGGGAGGCATGAAGAATGGCAAACTTCTTGAATCGCCACAACACATCCCGCGCCATTTCTACTTGTGAGAGACACCTATTTTGTGATTCTCCGATCCTTTCTGCAATGAGACGCGCAAGTTCCTTCTCTGATTTCGACGGGTGGTAGGATCGTTGCTTCGCTGGCCGTGATGGATCGGAAGGCTGACCTACTACGACACACCCCGACATCAAACCATCCCGACGGGCCCAAAGCTTGGTTTCCTCGATTCTCCGATAATCAATCTCTCCAGCCTCGACATATAGGACATCGGAAGTCGGAATGGGGATACCTTGATGCCGAGAAACGTTGTCTACTTCTCCGTTGTCGCACACATGCAACACCGCAAAACTTGCATCTGCTCGGATGCCAAGATCTACGCCGAGAACGCGCCACCCGGGTGCAAGCTCCACGGCTTTTGGCCAACGGCGTTCTGACTTGACAGCTTGGTTTAGCCCGTGCTTTTCTCGCCAGGCGAGTGCTGGACCCGCTGGCTCCAACTTCAATGAGATAGACACGTACCACTTCGGAAGATTACCTTTGCCTACATCGGCACTTGTCTCGCAGTGGAGCTGGCAACTCGACCTATCTTTTTTCGCCGCCACTGAAGCAACATCGGATCCCCCCACAGCGAGACGGCCAAGACGGTCCCGGCGGGCCGCTCGGGGAAGTCCCGGATAATCTTCGCCCAGCCTACGCATTCGGGCGGAGACTATTCGTCCGTTAACCTTCTCCATTGATGTGGCACTCCACACCTTGGGAAAGACAATTAAGTCGGACCTTGCTGAACTATATTTCAGTTTCCAGGCATTCGTTCCGAATCGTACCCACAGTGGGTGCGACTCCGGATCCGGCAGACATACGGCTGGCAATTTAAGTCTCTGTAACCGGTCTGTCTTGTTGCCCAGGTCCACGTGGTCGCGAAGAACTTCTGAAAGGGTATCGATCCCTCCCAGCGCCTCCAGATGAGAGGCAATCCACTCGAAAAGCGCATTATCTCCGATGGGAATGTGATTCACCTCCGCGTCTCCTTGCAGGATGCGCAATGCGGCTATGCGCTCCTCCGACGAGATAAGTCCCTTCCATTCGGCGACTACGTCATCACGGTTCCTGATAGCCTTCAACCGGATCCTGTAGGGACCTCCGGTCTCCTGAGAACGTTTATCCTCGTAATTCTCCAGCAACTTGTGCGCCTCTGTTGTAAGGGCCCCTCGTTGCTTTTCGATTTCCCGATAAAGGAGTAGCATTTCGGCAACGCGCTTGCGCACGTTCGTCGTCTGTGGAATTAGAACTGCTGCCGCTCCTGCGATGATCTCAGTTTGCCCGTCGATTCCGATCGTGTCCCATGGTGCCCGGCATCCGGCCTCATCGACGCGGCGAGCAATCCAATCCGACCAGGGCCGCAAGCCTTTTTGCCCGATTTTTAGCCGAGAGATGTCGGGATTCAATTCACTTTGCAGTTGAATTACATCATCCTCTGTGAGTGACTCATTCGAGTCGATCTTAGTCCTGTTCGCAAGTTCCTCCAGCTTTTTAGTAAGCACGTCCTTCCTGCCTGGCTTCTTCAACGCATCTAGAACAGATCGTATTGATTCATCGCTAACGCCTTCACCCTCGAGGCTCTCGGCCCACTTCTCGAACAAAGAGAGGATCGACCCACCTGCATTCAGCGGCACGGTAGCAATGGCTTCCACCTTCTTGGCTTGCTTGGTCCAGTCTGCTCCTTGACCAGTCCCAAATCGATTGGAGGTCCAACTCCGAGCAGGACCGTTGAGCCTCCCTTGTACGATTAGTCCATCAGCCGCATCCTCACCCTCACCTGGTGCCAAGAGTATGTCCACAATTCTCGGGCGTGCAGCGGCACCCTTGACCTTCGGTTCTACTGCCCGGAAAATGTCACCCAACGTGTCTTCAAGTGCTTCGACCGAGTTCGTCTTAATGCCACAGCTCTTTGCAAAGTCGCACCACGCACTCCTTCGATCTACGATCAAGGTTCCATCCCCGAGGGCACTTTCCAGTACGAGTTGCGTGTCGGCAATCCATTCTTCGATCTTCTCCTCTCCCAATCCAGATCCCTGGAGTAAATGCTTGAAGCAGTCGATGCGCTTGTCCCAATCGATCACATACTGAGTTGGTACATCCACGCCGCGCTCTGCGGAGAGCCAATAGGCGGCCAACAAAGATCGACCCAGGGGGCGCCCCTCTTCGGGCATCCTGTCAATGTCAGCAGGAGATACTGCTGCCCGGATTGTCAGGAAGGCATCTAGGAAGATACTCTTGGCTGTTACGACCCTGGAATGATGTTGCCACAGTACAAGTGCATCATCATCGCTCGTCAATAACCTCGCTGTATAGGTTCGAACCGTCTCGACCATTTGCAAAGTATATCCGAACAATTGATACTCGTGATATAATTTTTACAATAACCACCCACAAGATTGCTGTCTAATCCGTAGAGCTGACTGCCCACGTCAAGGTAGCCGGGCAAGCGGGAAGGACACCCAGCGTAAGTGCCCAAATGACATATGCCCTAGCTTAGAAGACGGGTTAGGAGGACGTCCGCTCTGGACAAAATGCCTATAAGGGCTGGTGCCTCTCGGGAGACGAGACTAAGACAGTTGATTGGCTTGTAACTGTCGATCCGACCTCGCTTACAATCCAAGAACTCGAATCTGACGTCCGAGGAATTGTCAATCTCGCCAGTCACCAGCCAATACGCCTTTTTTTCGAGCAGGGGCATGGTATTCTCATGTTGCCAGAAGACCAGCTTGATCAAACCGATGAAATACTCAATTGGGTTCGAGTGTTTCTCTATGCTGAAAGGGCAAGCCGTAAAGAGCAAGCTGCCCGCGTTGGTGGAGACTTTCCGGACGCCACGTGGCTTCAGCATCTTGATGACGAGGATCTTTCTACATTTATCGATGAGTTATGCGAGTCTCTACTTGAGGCTATTGCAATGCGAGATTTGGGATCATTACGAAATCTGGTATCCGAATGGGAAACCACAGCAAATGCGCTTAGCGACCCAATTCAACGCGCGACCCTTTTGGAAGCGTTTGATCCAAATAGTTATATCGAGGTACAACAACCAGCTTAACTTTGCGCTCCAGGACTTGCGATAATGTCTGGAGAAGGCTATAAACCATACATTCCGGCCCGGCGACCTGGAGGCAAACCCAATCGGGTCCCCGGATATATGGTACTAGTCCATCGCAATTATATCTCGCATTGGGAGAGCCTTTACTAGCGTGTCGGGCTCCGAAGTGCTCAGCGGTTTTGGGATCATGTAGCTCATTTGCCTGGTCAGCAAACTTCAATTGGCACTACAAATATTCTACGCTGTAAGGCTGGTAATCCAAAGTTACCTGGATTTTCAAAAACTATCCATTACGAGGTAAGCAAAACTGGTCGGATAAATTATCAGTACTGTGACTCATATAAGTGTTCTTCGAACGATGGTCTACATAAAGTCGTATTTATCCACACAATAAATCTTTCGAGTCATTAGCAACTTTCTCGTTCAACGTTATTTCATATCTATTCTCGACGAGATGCTGTGTTGATTGATTATTTTGATAATCTACAATCTATACTATAGTTACCCCACCGTCTTCAGGTAACTGAAGTGGGACCCCGAGATATTCAATTCGTTCGATTGCACGTCGTGATGCTTCCCCGAGATCGACAATTACAACACTGTCTTCGCTATGATTGATAACTTCTCCAATATCCCAGCGAAAAGCGATCTTCTCCTGAACAGTTAGGTCACAGACAAACACCGAGTATTGAACAGAATAACCATAAGAAATCATAACTTTATGAACTTGTCGCAACCTCTTAGGGTCATGTATGTCATATGCGACGAGATGGCGGCGGCGATCTGCCATTGGCCCTCACAACCTATCGGGTTGTAAACGCTGTATAGGCCGGAATTTCACCAAGCAACGTAGCCCCCAACAACCTCGCCTGAACCTCAAATAGCCGTCGATATGTCACGCTGTAACCGAAGATCGGATGACGAATCTCCTTTTTGAGCCTTCTCTCAAAAGCGCTTAGGACTGCTCTGCGACCATCGGGGGTAAGTGCAACTCCCCCCGCCCTAACTATGAAATGTGAAGGGCGAACCTCACCATTATTGATAAGTTGGATTACGACCGAATCTCCCACTAAAGGACGAAACTCTTCTGCTAGATCAAGAGCAAGGGCCGGTCTGCCAAAACGAGGACGGTGATAGAACCCGAGATACGGGTCAAATCCAACTGCAAGGGTTACAACCGTCAATTCTTTAACAAGCAGTGCGTATACATAAGAAAGCAGGCAATTGACCGCATCGAGAGGCGGCCGCCTGTTTCGCGACTCAAATCGAAAGGGCCCTCCCGGTAATCCCAACTCTGGTCGGATCATTGACGGAAAAGATTCAAAATAGATGCGAGCCGCTGCACCCTCATAACCAAGTAAGGATTCAACTGTACACTCGTCAGTGATTGATCCCTCTATTTTCGCCAATGAATCAACTTTAGGAGCGACATCATTTCTGGAATTACGCCTTAGTAAAGTACGACAGTTTTTGATTTTCCCCTTTACAATTGAACTGGCAATATCTGCAGCGCCAATGTGGGCCCTTGCAACTTGTCGGGTACGAAGCTCTACATGCTTGGATGGAAGTCCTTGGGCTATCCCGGCGAACCACCCTCCATAGCTGAACCAACATACCGGAACTTCTCTGGCCATCATTTCGCGAATGGCTTGTGAACTTATCTGAATGTTCCCGAAAATACACACCTGTGAAATATCAATCGCTCTAGTAGAAACTGTCTCTTTGCCTTCGCACTCGACGGTAACCCGGCCTGAACTAAATCCAATTCGTGCCCCCTGTTGAACTACATAGAGGGGAGCTGCTGCTGGATCGCTGGGTAAAAGCCTACGCACCGTAGCTTGACTTCTCTCCGATAATGCATTCGTCTCGTCAGGTAGGCAGATACCAACCATTGAGCACCTAGGGCATTTTGGACTTGCAACTAGTGGGGGTGGAGCCTGGTTAGTGGCAGCAACTTGTCTGAGTTCCTCAACAAGTTGAAGTGTCCTAGCTATTAATTTGTCGTTAAAAATAACCTCAACCCGCTCTCGGGTGGCTGCATAAGAAAGGAACCCCGACCCGCAACTATACCCGGCTTCTCGCAATAGAAGACCAGCAATACATAGCTGTACTCTGTCGGGCTCCCAGGACCTCTCTTGAGTTGGAGCTGGTCGACCTCTTTTCAAATCAACCGGGTGTACCTCGTGGCCATCACCTTCTACCAGATCAATTTTCGCAACAAGTCCTAGATTTGTTGAAGATAGTTGAAGTGAACGTGCTTCTTTCAAGTTGCCGTCGTTGGGTAGAGGCGCTGCACCACTTTCCACGTCCATCGCCCGGTGCTTATAACTACCATCTGCCGTATAGTCATTTCCAACGAACTGCGCGTCTACCCATTCGAGGTAAAACAATCTTGGGCAATAGGCATATTCATTGACCATACGCGCTGGAACGAGATCAGGTTCAACATGGCCTCGTGCATTCGTCTCCACAAGTATCCCCCCTTTCGGGTTTCACTTCTCAAACGGACTCTGTGAAAGTTTGCCTTGGGCTGTCTGGAGATTTTTACCCGGTCCTAATGCCAATATGGAAAGGTGGCTCGGTGCATCCTCGCCCATCCAACCTATTGACCCGGTCAAGTTCTGACTTATTGGCTAACTTCCAATCGATGTCTATGTAGATATCGGGTACTCTCACCTATAAATTGAACAATTGATACTCAACATTTCAGTTGATTTTGCCGCATTTGTCTCGGTCGCTTTTCCCGATCGTGCGAAATAGCTAACCTTATACGTCACTTTTCTGCAGAATTTCACGCCATAGTCTGAGATTTGGCCTAAATCTGCCGGTGGCTTACGCCTTAGCTTCGTGGGAAAAGGTAACGTACCGGTTAACCCAAGATAGTCCCAACCAAACTTCTAAACTCGCTGGAAAATTCCCCCGACTAGACCCCTAGATTCGCTCGATAATGGTCCCGGTTGCCAGGGCTCCACCGCAGCACATC
>DAIDHF010000084.1 GCA_027452005.1 Acidimicrobiales bacterium | reverse complement strand
GGACTAATGACTACATCTATGGACCCTCAGGGGTGCCAATGGAACAGATAAGCCAGTCAAGTGGCGTACCTAGCTATTTCTACACCGATCAACTGGGATCGGTTGTAATGGAAGCTAACCAATCAGGCAATATAACCGCCACACAGAACTACGGCCCTTATGGAACAGTAACGTCAACTACTGGCACCTGGACGACGCCCTATGGGTTTGCGGGGGGATACACCGACCCCACAGGCCTGAGCTATCTGATCAACCGATACTACGATCCGGCGACGGGGCAATTCATCAGCGTTGATCCCGCTCTCGATGTAACTGGCGAGCCATACTCATATACTTCGGGGAATCCCATCAATATGACGGATCCGAGCGGCAACGCTTCGAAATGCCTGTCCTGTGCAGAATTAGCTGCCAAGATCGACAGTCTCCTTGCAGAACTAAGTAAACGTTTCCAGGAGTTGATCGAGAACAATCTAGACCTGCCTCCCACTGGCGAGTTTTCAGTTGCCGGTCATATTCAAAAGTTCCAAAACAAACAAACTCAATTGCGGCGTTTGTTGAATCAATGGGTCTCGCAGAACTGCGGGACGGTACAAGAGAATGCGTGGAAATGGGCTACAAGACCAGCCCCCGTCACGCAACCGATAAATGTGCCAACAACGAACAATGCAAGCTCAGGATGGGGATTGATTGGAGATATTATTGGGGGTGCGATTGTTGTAACAGTTGTCGTTGTCGTAGTTGTCGGAACTGATGGAGCAGCAGCGCCAGTTCTTGCAGGTGCTGGAGCATAATCTCTGCTGCAATGGGATACCTAACCGAATCTGATATATTCCAACTTGTAGCAGCGTGGTTGCATTTTCACCAGACTACGAGTGCCGAAAAGTTAGCGAAACACAACGATTGGGCTCCGGAGAATGACCCAGATTGGTGGGCCGTGTCTGCGCTGATGGACTTGGTGGATTCCGATGTTGAAACCGCTTGGAAAGTCGTCACATTGCTCTGCAAGGAAGCTGAAGGCGCGCTAGAGTACGCAAATATTGGGGCTGGGCCCCTTGAGGACCTTCTCCATGGTGAGCCACTCAGGTCGCTCCAGTATCTCGATGAGATGGTCGAAGACAATCCAATGGCCATCAATGCTGTTGCATGCGTTTGGATTGGTGATCCGTCAATACGAAAGCACTTGGATTTCCTTTTAGAGAAGTACGAACATCTAAGGCGCTAGGCAGCGCGTATGGTACGAAAGTCGGATTCTGGGAGTCGCCCGGCGCATTTCGGGGTTCACCGAGTCCACTCGTACTCATGGATCAGCCCACCCAGTCGGGTGCGGCGACGTATCCGGCGCGAGCACTGCCGGTGTTGCCGATCGCCAGTTTCCGGTGGAACGAGCGTGAGACGAGGAGTCGTGGCAATCGGTGCGGGAATCACCTGGGCGATACCCTGATGAGGCCGGAAGCCGTCGTAGTGCTCCTCGTAGATGCGGAGGACTCTCCGCAAATGAGACTCTCCCAATTTATGGACTCTCGGGGTTCAAGGGCCGCACATTCAGCCAAGCTCTCAGGGACTGGGGTTACCATCTACTTTGCTTGTTCAAGCTATCCAACCCCATGCACGACCGGCGAGCTAGGCGCCGGGTTATCGCTGACTGGCAACGTTACCCTGGACCTCAGTGCCCCAACCTTGGGGGGCCTTGAAAGGTATTGCAATATGGTCGGACCCAATGGACAACTCCTCTTTAGTTGTGGGAAATAGCTGTTCTGTAACTTCAACTGGGTCTATTGATATGGCCGGGTCCACTATTTCCACAAGTGGGACAGGGATTGCTGGGTCCCAATTTCGTAGACCACCCCATATGTTAGTAAGTCGCACTTTAGGATACCATCGCTAGGTCTTGATTGGCAGATATCTTGAAGGTCCCTGGGGTGGCAGCCAAAGGAAGTAACGTATCAACTTTACGTAATTTATATTATGGGCGGTATATCGTGAGGCGAGAGGGAGTGCTTAGAGTGGCTGTAGATTAGTTCGAAAGTTGGATTGAATTGCACTTCGAATTGGAATGCGGGCCATATAGCTACTGGGTCGGGCAAAGCTTTTTCAAATAGCTATCAACTTGATTTTCAACATTTGTAATGTTTCTCTCCGCTGCAACAAATTCTCCGCGATGTCTTCCAGAATGAATTATTGATTGTTCAAGTCGAAGGTCGCTAGCATACATCGCATAGAGTTCCTGCAACTTGGAATCGTTGTTAATGAACAATCCCTTTATCGCCGATCTCCCACTTGCGGAAAGGAAATATTGTTGATCGTTGCGATACCGAATATACACCTTTTCCGACTTGCAAATACTTGCCTTTGAAAAATCCGGGCTACAAGAACTGAGCGTTACTAAAATAACGACTAGAGCTAAAATAATATTTGTGCGAAGATTACAAATAATTTTACTGATGACAGTACCCATTACCGGAACCTGGTCCAAGTTCTCCGCCCGCAAGTACAATTGATGTCTGAGTCACAGTTCCTGGACTCGCCGTAGGGTACAAAATTCCAAGGATGCCAGCACCTAATCCACCGATTTGTAAAGCAAGACAATAATATATAGGCGGTGCGATGATGGCATCGATCATTTTAGTTTTGGCGGGTCCCCACTTATCGGTCCACTCTCTATGTTGGTATTTCGTCCTTCATGATACCATCGCCAGGTCTTGATTGGCAGATATCTTGAGACGCTTTGGCGGGGCCATCTACATATACCTCGTCTCCACTTCGAAGATGAGGCAGAAGTTCGTTCCATTCCAGGTTGGCGTTGGGCGCACCATAATCAATTAAAACACGAGGTTTTTAACTGGGGCGGATATTCCCGGTAGTGTGGAAATTACACGTCGATGTTGGCTAGATAGGTGTTCCTTGGATGCCGTGTTGCCCGTGCAGGCAAACAATACAATAGCCACTATCGCCAAAACTGAAAATCTATCCGATCGACGCACGCTAACAGGGTTTGAAACTCTGAGTAGTTTCATCTCCTGGCATACCATCGGGTGGCAAAGTCTCTAAAGTGTGCACCAAGTACATGGTGGACTCTCTAAGGAAACAGTGAGTACCTGATAATACAGTAAAGGGCTCGAAAGCCATCTTTTAGTCCGATCTTCTTTCCGTCTTCGTAAGTTCTTCCCCAGTAGGTTATGCCTACCTCATAGACCCTGAGGTGTCTCTTGGCGATCTTGGCAGTAATCTCTGGTTCAAAACCGAACCGGTTCTCTTTGAGGTCAATGGACTGCAACACGTCACTCCTGAACATCTTGTAACAGGTCTCCATGTCGGTAAGGTTCAGGTTGGTAAACATGTTAGACAGGTTCGTCAAAACTCTGTTACCCACCGAGTGCCAGAAGTACAAAACTCTGTGGGGACCAGTCCCAATAAAGCGTGAACCGTAGACCACCTCGGCTCTGCCCTCCAAGAGGGGTTCGAGCAGTCTTGGGTACTCAACCGGGTCATATTCAAGGTCGGCATCTTGTACGACGACGTAAGGGGCAGTTACGTTTGCGAAACCCCGCTTTAGAGCGGCCCCTTTCCCGAGATTTGTTGGCTGGAGCAACACGGTCAGTTGAGGTCCAAGAGCCTGGGTGTCTCGGTTTGCAGCAAGTTTCTCCAGGATCTCACGGGAGCCATCGGTGGATCCGTCGTCCACCACGATTATCTGGGATACGTGAGGAGAGGCAGCTACCGCCTCAATGGCCGCGTTGATTGTTTGGTGCTCGTTGTAGCACGGGATAACCACGGCTAAACATGGCACTTGGGGCGCAGATGACTGGTCTGTCTTGCTCATGGGATTAGGAGAGATTATATCGGCACCAGGTCCGAGTGGCCACAGGGCCCAAAGAGGGGACTTTCCCCAATTATGGACCAAAAAGCACTAATTCGCCGAGAAAATTGATTAAATTTGGCGGTCAGTTTGAGTTTCACAGTGAATCAGGTTCTAAAATTGCCTGGTGACCCCTCTGACGACCGAAGATTCCAGATCCCTCGGGGCAATGTAGTGGTACGCCCCTATCGAGTAGTCGTCGCCAAGCCTGGACTCGACGGTCATGACCGAGGTGCCAAGGTAATTGCGCGCTATCTCCGAGACTCAGGTTTTGAGGTAATCTATACCGGGCTCCACCAGACTCCCGAGCAGGTCGCCCAGGCAGTCGTGGAGGAGGATGCGGACGCCGTGGGCCTGTCCTTGTTGTCAGGAGCTCACATGACCTTGGTCCCGCGGATAGTGGATCTCATCCGGGAGTCGGGGCGCCAAGACGTGGTCGTGGTCTGTGGGGGAATTATTCCTGACGCCGACATCTCCAAACTTAAAGAGGCCGGGGTTGCCGAGGTGTTTACCCCTGGGGCTCCGCTGCCCTCAATCTCTACCTGGCTTGAGGCATCTTTAGATGAGCGCGAAGCCAGGCAGGCCTCCTAGTACCTTGACTGGCACAGTTCACAGTTATCTCGTTATCACTCGCAATATAAGTAGAAAGGCAGTTTGGTAGGTGGATCTATTTGAATATCAAGGCAAGCAGTACTTTGCCAAGTTTGGGATCCCGGTATCACCCGGAGACGTGGCTGACAACGTGGACAAGGCCGTGAGTGTGGCCGAAGTGGTTGGATACCCGGTCGTGATCAAGGCACAAGTTCAGGTGGGCGGTCGAGGAAAGGCCGGTGGAATAAAGATAGCTAACTCGGCCACCGAAGTCGTCGAGCACGCCTCAAATATCCTGGGTATGGATATCAAGGGCCACGTGGTCAAGTGTGTCTGGATAGAGCACGCCTCTGACATAGACAAGGAATACTACGTAAGTTTTACCCTTGATCGGTCTGCCAAGAAGCACCTGTGCATGGTGTCCTCTCAAGGAGGTGTTGAGATAGAGCAGGTCGCCCAGGAAAATCCTGGAGCGATACTAAAACTTCATGTAGATCCAACCCAGGGAATTTCCTCAGACGAGGCCAGGGAGTTAGTGACCAACGCCCACTTTGATCCCCGGGCAATAGAGGGCGCGACCGATATCTTGGTGAGGCTGTATGAGTGTTTCACCAAGGGAGACGCAGACCTGGTGGAGGTAAATCCTCTAATCTTGACCCCCGAGGGCAAGGTTCATGCCCTTGACGCTAAGGTAACCTTAGATGACAATGCTGCTTTTAGACACCCTGAGTGGGACGAGTACCGAAAAACCGAGGAGTTAGACGAAAGAGAGCAGCTAGCCAGGTCCAAGGGTCTCAACTACATCGGACTAACCGGTGAGGTGGGAATAATAGCCAACGGGGCGGGTCTTGCCATGAGTACCTTAGATGTCGTGAACCAGGCAGGGGGGAGTGCCGCAAACTTCCTCGACATAGGTGGTGGTGCAAACGCAGACGTCATGGCTAGTGCTTTAGAGGTAATCAACTCAGACAAGGCCGTCCGATCGATTTTCGTGAACATTTTCGGAGGAATTACCAGGTGCGAGGAGGTGGCCACGGGAATTATCGAGGCTATCAGTCGAGTCGACATTGCCTCTCCGATTGTCTTGAGACTTGACGGAACCAATGCCGAGGAGGGTCGCATGATCATCGCCCAGGACAAGTCGGGCAAGGTAATCTCAAAACCAACCATGCTTGAAGCGGCTCAAACGGCCGTTGAGCTGGCGAAAGGAAACAAGTGAGTATTTTTGTAGACGAGAACACGAAGGTAATAGTCCAGGGGTTGACCGGTAGTCAGGGGCGATTCCACGGGCTTAGGAATCGAGAGTACGGGACCAAGGTGGTTGGTGGTGTTACCCCGGGCAAGGCTGGGTCAGATGTCGAGGGGATACCCGTCTTTGACTCGGTAAGAGATTGTGTAGCCAAAACCGGTGCCGACACTTCATTTGTTGTGGTTCCCCCCAAGTTTGCCCCAGACGCAATCTTAGAGGCAGCTCAGGGAGGGATCAGGCTGATTGTATGTATCACAGAGGGCATACCGGCTCAAGATGAAGCTCGTGTCTATAACATCTTAGCAAATGACTATCCCAATACGAGGCTTATTGGCCCAAACTGTCCGGGTATTATCTCACCGGGCAAGTGCAACATTGGGATCACGTCCGGTGACATTGCCAAAGCTGGGGGACCGGTTGGCATAGTAAGTCGTTCTGGCACCCTTACCTATCAAGCCCTCCACGAGCTATCCTTACAGGGGGTTGGGCAGACTACCTGTGTAGGTATTGGTGGAGATCCGGTTCCAGGCACCAGCTTTATTGACTGTTTGAGAGAATTTGAGCGAGACCCCGACACCAAGGCAGTAATGATGATCGGCGAGATCGGAGGAGACGCCGAGGAGCGGGCAGCCGAGTTTATCGCCAAGGAGATGTCAAAGCCGGTTGTAGCCTATGTTGCAGGCGTCACGGCCCCTGCGGGCAAGAAGATGGGACATGCCGGGGCCATTATCTCGGGTTCCTCTGGGACTGCCCAGGCCAAGATGGAGGCCCTTGAGGCCGCCGGGGTCAAGGTGGCTCCAAACCCGACCAAGGCCGGTGAGCTCATGGTGGAAGTCGTCAAGGCCCTATAGGCTTTTTGCAAGGATCTTTTGCCCGCCTTGGGGTTAGGCTTGTTTTGAGTTCGCGATCCCTATAGCGTAAAGGTGTGCGAACTTTTGTAACCGGGGGAGGAGGCTTCGCGGGGACCTGGCTGTGTAAATACCTTCAAGACCAAGGTGATCAGGTTGTCGCACCACCTCTAGCCGAGATGGACGTTACCGATCTGGGATCCGTCAGAACGAGGCTTTCTATGGCCGGACCTGAGGTCGTATATCATTTGGCTGCATTTACTCATGTCGGTCAGTCCTGGGACAAGCCAGATGAGGTTTTTAGGATCAACTCAGTTGGTACCTTGAACGTATTGGAGGCGGCCAGGTCTCAACCCACTCCACCTCGGGTTGTAATAGTTTCTTCGGCCGAGGTCTATGGAAAGGTAAACCCTTCCGACGTTCCTATTGATGAAGACGTACCCATGCGACCACTCACGCCGTACGCGGCCTCAAAGGTCGCATCTGAATACATCGGGATCCAGGCCAATCTGGGATACGGTCTCGACGTAATTCGTGTAAGGCCCTTCAATCATATCGGCCCCGGGCAGTCGCCAGATTTTGCAGTGTCTGCACTGGCCAAGCGGATAGTTGAGGCCCAACACGCTGGGACCAAGGCAATCTCGGTGGGCAATCTCACCCCGAGGAGGGACTTTACTGATGTTCGGGACGTAGTCCGGGCATATCGAGCTATAGCCACCTATGGAGAATCCGGGGACGTATATAACGTGTGCTCGGGTCAAGACATGGCAATAGGAGATCTTGTGGCCAAGTTGATTGAACTGTGCGAGGCAGACATCTCTTTAGAGGTTGATCCCAAGTTACAACGCCCAGCTGATACCCCGGTACTAAGAGGAGATCGTACCAAGATAGGTAAGGTTATCGGTTGGGAACCGTCAATTTCTCTTGAAGAATCCCTGCGCTCGGTAATTGAGTTTTGGCGCACTAATCTAAAGTAAGGTTTCTCGGGCTTGGCGAGCAGGATAAGGAACCCTCTGGAGCTCTCGTCAAACCAGCTGGCCAAGAGGGAGAGAATTATCGAGGCCGCCGTGTCGGTACTTCTAGACCAAGGGGTCTCGTCGTGCACGGTTAGGACCATTGCAGGAGTGGCTAAGACCTCTAAGGGTATTGTGCACTACTACTTTAGTGACATCGACGAGATTATCGATGCGGCAATGTTAAAGGCCGTTACCTTGTGGAGGGAGTTTTTTTCGGCGAGTCAACCTTGTGATGATCAAGTTGATCTAAGTAGAAGTCGGAAGGATTTTTGGGAGTTTATAGAAAAGTCTATGGAGCCCTTCTCCAAGGGGGACAAAACCATGAT
>DAIDHF010000083.1 GCA_027452005.1 Acidimicrobiales bacterium | reverse complement strand
AGATGTCGGGCTTACGGCCCGAGCCCCGATTCCCCTGACGGCTGAAGCCGCCAGTCCCCTCGGGGCGGATTGATGGATCCCAGCTGAAGGACGATATGCCAGCCTAAAGAAGTTGCCCTTTTCCTCAATAATCCAGCAGATCGACGAAAACACTCTGAACGTCCTTTGCGACTCAGCTTGGGTCCAGTTTTTAGCCTCCGAGGGCCACAAGCAGCTAGCTCCCTCGATCGCAGTTGCCTACAGTCGGGTCCAAACTTTGTACCTCCTCTCGCTCGGACCGACCAGGCGGTCTTAACGGACGTGGAACACACTGAATAACACTTCGCCCAACTGCCTCTGAATCTAAGATTACCCCAAGAATCATGCCTACCTAGAAAGTCTCCTCCGGGACGCGTCGTGGGCTAGCATTTCATCTATGTGTCCCTACCGGCAGAGAGGAATGATAAAATAACGTGCCCGAGGGTCTTTACTTCAAACAGCTACTTTCTGGGGTGGACTTTGCCTTCGAGGATATGCTTGCCCAGCAAATGGTGAACTTTTCCTATCTTATAGGAGACTTCGCAACAAACACGGCAGTGGCCGTGGACCCGGCCTACGACATCAGCTCTATCGTTGAAATTTTAGAGAGCGACGGGATGGAGCTAGCTGGTATTCTGGCCACGCACTACCATCCCGATCACGTGGGTGGAGAGATGATGGGACATAACATTGAAGGAATTCAAGAGGTGTGCAGCCGCTTCGATGTTCCCGTGCATCTCCAAAAGGCCGAGTCTCCTTGGGTAACTCGAACGACCGGGATATCGAGGACATCATTGATTGAACATGATCCAGGGGACGTGGTGAAAGTAGGAGATGTCGAGATTGAACTTATTCACACTCCCGGCCATACCCCAGGAAGTCAGTGTTTCTTCGTCAGAGACCGGCTAATTGCTGGCGACACGCTATTTCTGAATGGATGTGGGAGAACCGATCTTCCTGGTGGTGATCCCGACGAGATGTACATCTCAATTCATCAACGACTTTCCAAGATCCCGAATACGTCGATCCTCTTTCCGGGCCATTTGTACTCTCAAGATCCCCAGGCCACAATGGGAGAGGTCAGAATGGGCAACTATGTCTTTAGGCTAAACTCGCCACAGGCCTGGAGTCAGATGTTTGAATAGGCTAGTAAGATAAATAGGGGGATCTAGATGAGATTTGGAATCTTCTACGAGCACCAGCTCCCGAGACCATGGGAAGACTCAAGTGAGTTAGACCTCATACAAAATGCGCTCGATCAGTGTGAAGCTGCCGACAAACTTGGGTTTGACTACGTATGGGAAGTCGAGCATCACTTCTTGGAGGAGTACAGCCACTCAAGCGCTCCAGAAGTCTTTCTAGCCGCGCTAAGCCAGAGAACAAAGAGGATCCGCTTGGGCCACGGGATAGTACAGACCCCTCCTCCTTTCAACCACCCAGCCCGAGTTGCCGAAAGGGTTGCCACCCTTGATCTCGTCTCAGGCGGACGAGTCGACTTTGGAACTGGCGAGTCCTCGTCTGAAGCCGAACTCGGTGGCTTTGGGATTGACCCCATTTACAAACGCGAGATGTGGGAGGAAGGACTTAGGGTAGCGATAAGGTGCATGACCGAGACTCCCTTTGCTGGATACACGGGACGGTGGGTAAATATGCCCCCAAGAAACGTGGTCCCAAAGCCGGTCCAAAAGCCACACCCGCCGATCTGGGTTGCGTGTTCCAGGCGAGAGACCATCCACTTGGCCGCCCAAAAAGGAGTAGGTGCTCTTAGCTTTGCCTTTATCAATCCCGAGGAGGCACACCAGTGGGTTGAAGACTACTACGACACCCTGGCAAGTGAGTGTATTCCAATAGGTGATGCCGTCAACCCGAACGTGGCAATCGTGACCCCATTGATGTGTTGTAAGACCGAAGACGAGGCCTTAGATCGTGGAATTGAAGGGGGCAATTTCTTTGGGTACTCCCTCGCCCACTACTACGTATTTGGTAAGCACCAACCCGGTGTAACCGACGTTTGGAAGGAGTACGTAGAACGAAGGGCTGAAGCCGGTTACTCGCCTGAAGCTGTAATTGAGGCCGCCAAAAACCCAGATCGCCTAGGAGCAAAGGTAGTTGGAGGGGACGCCAGTGGACTTCGTGGTGCAGTTGGAACCCCAAGTCAGATTCGTGACTTTATACGGCGTTACCAAGAATGTGGAGTAGATCAGATCATCTTTGTCAGCCAGGCCGGGAAGAACCGTCACGAACATATTATGGAGTCCATGGAACTTTTCGCCCGCGAGGTTCTTCCCGGCTTTATTGACAGCCAAGATCGAGACGATGCCAAAAAGAAACAACGCCTGGAAAAGGTCTTGGACGACGCATTTGCCCGCAAACCCGATTCAGACCACCCAGATCTCGTGGATCCAAACTACCAGTTTCCCGCAATACCCATGGGGCTTGCCGATCGGATGGGCAACGATCAGTTTTACTCGATCTTAGGGCAAGTTCAAGATCATGCAGCGATTGGTGATCTTCAGGGATTTCTGGAAAACATCTCGAACATCAATCCGTTCTCCTAACTCACCACGCGATCTCTTGGCACTCAGCTATCTGAGCAAATACTTTCGATAGGTAACCTGTCTTCCCTGGCCTTTTCAGTTCTCGTCCACCAACCTTGATCAGGACTTACGAGGCCCAAGCCCTCTAAAGAACACAGCACAGCGTGAATAGCTCCGACCGCAAGATCCGGGCACCGGTTGAGAATTGCATTAGTTGGGGTGGGTTCAAAGTCAATTGATCTCAAGACCCGAAGTTGGTCTTCCGTGAGCACAATTGGCTGATCATCATGTTCATGACTAGGTTGACCACCATCGCCAGCCGGAAATGATTGGCTTTCACTTATCGACCCGGTATTTCGGGAACTAAAATGGCTCAGTCCAAGACCAACCAAGATGTCAGTAGTATCTGTAACCGGAGATGCCCCTTGGTAGATTAGTTGGTTGGTTCCTCTAGACACGAGAGAGAAGATCGAACCGGGAACTGCCATTGTTGGAATATCCCTGGCCAAACTCATAGTGGCTAGCCCCATCGCCCCTCCTGAGAGGTTTGACTCGACCACAACCACAACTTGGCTCAAGGCAGCGATGAGTCTATTTCTGGCAGGAAAATGCCAGGGCTTGAGGCCGGCTAGTGGGGGGTACTCACTAATTACTATTCCCTTACGGGTCAACATGTCATAGATTGGCTTGGATGAACTCGGACATATTACGTCGGTGCCAGTGGCCACAACCCCAATTGGAGTTGCATCACCACACGTAATTGCTCCATCGTGGGCCCAATAGTCGATCCCCTGGGCAAGCCCAGAAACGACTGATATGCCCATAGTCGATAACTCATACCCAAACTTGACCGCACAGTCCCGGCCGTAACGCGAACAGTTTCTGGTACCGACAATCCCGACACGGCCCGTCAGACCATCTAGAACGCTCGCCAATAGCCTGGGTTCGTCCGGGTTTTGTCGACTTAGTTCTTCTAGGCCTTTCCAGAAGATCACCGCCGGCGGTTCTGGATCTCGGGCAAATAACTCGGGGTAGCCAGGTCCCCCATAGAAGTGAACTCCAGCTTTAGCAGTCCTAAGATTTCCTTCAAGTTCGCTAAGAACTAACCCATCAAGTTGGCGCCTAATCATTTCAACATCTAATCCTCGAATCCGAGAGATAATCCTCTTGGTGCACGTGGATTCGGACTCCTCAAAGTCGATCGACCTAACTTTCCCGGTTCTAAGTAGCTCAAATACCTGGGATGGCTTGAATCGCTCAAGTAGACATACCAGCGTGGCCCGTCCAATTCCAGCCAGTGACGCCAAGGCGGTCGCATAAATTTGCTCCTCTTGACCGCTAGGTGCTTGTAAGATTGCTGGCATACCTAGCAAGCCTCTAGACGCCGGGCCAATTGTGAAAGTCCTGACCTGAGTTCTAACGCCTCGCCTATGTGGTGTTCGTCAACTAAGCCGGGCACTCCATCTAGGACACTTATCGTCAGGGCTACCTTCTTTGTCCTAGCCAGTCCCCGCGCACTCAGATTGCCATTGGAGAGGTTTCGCACCAACAACCGTCTGGCTCGAGGGGTTGTCTTTATAAGTCTGCTCACCTCACTTGGATTCATTTGTGAACTAAGTTTTGAAAATCTAGATAGTTGTGATTGTCTAGCGCGAGCAACTTTCTCGGCTACCTGCTTAGTGGACTCTGAACAGCTCGCATCTACAAGTTCCTCGGGACTTGGCCGAGCGATGGTCACGCGTAAGTCGAAGCGATCTAGAAGGGGACCAGAAAGCCGCCGAGCATATCTAGTTAGTTGGGCCGCGTTACACCGGCAGGAACCACTATAGGTCCCTTCGCCACACGGACACGGGTTCATTGCAGCAACTAGCTGGAAGTTTGCCGGAAAGGTTATGGATGACGAACTCCTCGAGACGCGAATAACACGATCTTCCAGTGGTTGGCGTAGTGACTCTAGAACTTTAACCGGAAACTCGGCGAACTCGTCGAGAAAAAGTACTCCAAAATGTGCCAGAGAGATCTCCCCGGGTCTCATTGCATTAGTGCCCCCTCCCAGGATTGACACGGTTGATGAGCTTGGATGGGGAGACCGGAATGGAGGTTGGTGAACCCTTCCTAGATTGCCTAACGAGTAACCGGCAGCACTGTGAATTTTAGCCACCTCAACGGCTTGGTCGAATGAGAGTTCTGGCAGGATTGAGACTAGTGCTCTTGCTAACATTGTCTTTCCCGACCCGGGTGGACCTACCATAAGCAAGTTGTGGCCCCCGGCCGCCGATATCTCCAGAGCCCTTTTACCTAGGCGCTGGCCCTTGATCTCGTCTAGGTCACCATAGAGATAACCACGATCCAAATCAGGGGAAGACTGATCGATACCACTTGGAAACTTCGGAGGCTGTCTCGATGGCTTATTCTCTCTGAAAGTCCGGAGTCCCTTCAAGGCTGCAACGAGTTCAGCTAGATCTCTTGCAAACTTGACTGACTTGTCCTTTACGATTGACGCCTCGACAACACATTCGACTGGCACGATTACAGTCTTAGCCCTCGTTGCACCTATCAATGACAGTACCCCAGGTATGGCTCGTATTGACCCATCAAGCCCAAGTTCGCCAATAAATCCAATGTCACGAACTTGGTGGTGTGCAAGCTCACCGGTAGAAACCAAAAACCCGATAGCAATAGCTAGATCCAGCCCAGCCCCGTTCTTGCGAGTACCTGAAGGGGCCAAGTTCACAGTTACCCTCTTAGTCGACCAAGACAGTGAACTTGACAACAGGGCAGCCCGAACACGATCACGGGACTCCCTACACGCCGCGTCAGGAAGACCGACAATAGTAAATCCAGGGAGCCCGTTGGAAACATGAACCTCCACGGTAACTGGGACGCCCTCAACACCCAACAGACAAGCACTTGCAACACTTGAAATCACGATCTTTCTCCTTTGATATGGTCCTAAAACTTAACCCGACAGGAGGAAAACGCAGACGTCACGACCTAAGACACTTGGACTATTCCTCGAGACTACAAGTGCTGGATTGAACCCTAGCGGGAGGTAACGACACCTTTGCGCCTGGCTACTCAAATCACGACAATGAAATACCATTTAGTGCCATCTAAAGATGCGGAAGGATTACCTGGCCAAAGCCCTACTGGAAGGCTATTTCCCCGTGGCGACCCAGTCGGGCTAATCCAGCTAGAAGTGCCCCTAGCACAATATAAGAACACGTTCTATAATTGACGGACCGTCAGATTCACAGTACCGAGAGCCGGGAGGCACTGGGCGGACACTTTGGCAGTGGGAACTTATAAAAATTAGGAGGCAGTTGTGGATTTAGGATTTTGGGCAATAGCAAAGCAGGAGCCCGAGTACTTGGCGTTGGTTTCTCCCGATGGTGGCCACTATAAAGCTGGCCAGCTCTTGGCTAGGGCAAACCAGGTATCAAATGCACTTAGAGCCCAAGGACTATCGGCCGGAGATGCCGTGGCGACCTTGTTGCCCAACTGCGCTGAGGTCTTTGAGATATATCTCGGGGCACTCCAGGTGGGAATTTATCTGGTCCCAATAAACCATCACCTAGTAGCTCCTGAGGTTGCTTACATAATTGAAGACTCTGAGGCAAAGATGTTTATAGGCCACGAACGATTCGCCGATCTGTGTGGAGCTAGTGCAACCCAGGCCGGGCTAGCTCCTAACCAATGCCTCGAAGTCGGCAAATCTCATAAGATTGCCGGTTTCCAGTCCTATGACGAAATTGTGTCTGCGAGTTCTTCAATGGACCCAGACGGGAGAACAATTGGAGACGTAATGAACTACACTTCAGGGACGACCGGAAAGCCTAAAGGAGTACGTCGGCCCCTAACCGGTCAGAGTCCCGAGGATGCTGCACTTGGACTTTCAGGAATCCTGTTTCTATTTGGGATCCAGCCCAGGGAAGATAACGTGCACATCGTTGGATCTCCCCTGTATCACACGGCGGTACTTAGATTTTCCGGGGCCTCGATACATTTTGGCCACACCATTGTTGTAATGGACAAGTGGACTCCAGAGGGAATGCTGGACCTGATCCAGAGATACAAGGTAACGACCTCCCACATGGTTCCGACTCAGTTCCATAGATTACTCAACCTTGATGAGTCTGTTAGAAAAAGCTATGACGTTTCATCGCTTCGGCACATGATTCATGCGGCAGCTCCTTGCCCGGTTGACGTCAAGCATAAGATGATCGAGTGGTGGGGTCCATCAATCGACGAATACTACGCCGCTAGTGAGGGAGGGGGGACTGTGGTAAATACCCAAGAGTGGCTGAGTAAGCCAGGAACTGTCGGCAAACCTTGGCCAATATCAGAGATTGCTATTTTTGACGATCAGAACGAACGGATTGATGAACCCGGCAAGATCGGAACTGTGTACATGGCTATGTCATCGGGGGACTTTGAGTACCACAAGGACAAAGACAAGACCAAGTCCAATCGGATTGGAAAGTTTTTTACGGTTGGCGATATTGGATATCTAGACGAAGACGGATACTTGTTTCTGTGCGATCGCAAAACCGACATGATCATATCGGGAGGAGCAAATATCTATCCAGCCGAGATTGAGGGCGTTATGATGGCCCACAAGGCAATTGCGGACGTGGCTGTTTTTGGGATTCCCAACGAGGATTGGGGAGAAGAGGTAAAAGCAGTGGTCGAACTCAATCCAGGGATCGCTCCTTCACTAGAAACTGCCGATGACATCATCGCGTACTGCTCGGACAAGTTGGCAAAGTTCAAGACCCCCAAATCCATTGACTTTATCGAAGAGATGCCACGAGATCCGAATGGAAAGCTTTACAAACGTAAACTCCGGGATCCTTACTGGGAGGGAAAGCAAAGAGCCATCTAGCGCGCGTTGTTGGCCTGCCATCGTGTGCGTAGGGACAAACGGCAAGATGAGGGCAGCAGCACTGGTCGGAACATACAAAGTTCCTGACTCGACGGTCTACAATTTACTTTCAGACCGCACAGGTGCTCCCAGGAATAATTCCTGCCTCAATTTGGGCTGACTGAAGATCATCGAAGCGCTTTATCTCACAGATTAGATTATCTTCAACGATATAAACCTGGTATATGCGTTCGACCTTACCCGGATTATCTTTCTGGACACCCAATAGGTCAAGAGCGCAAAGTATGCCGGTGCTTCCCCGCTGGATTTCTTCCAGATGGGCACTCAGGCCCCTTTCTAGCCCAGAACGCAAGGTCTGGATAATCTGCGATGCGTTTTGGCAGGACCTTGGGTGCTCAGGGCTTCCCCATCTGGCATCGGGACTAAGAAGGGCAACAAACAGCTCGGGGTTACCCGACACAGTGACGTCCTCTGATGGCTGAAGCCACCATCTTCCTGCTGGCCTCTACCAGAGAGCTCTTCTCAGCCATTCCCCTACAGGCGCTTGAAGGACCCGTCCAATCCCGTT